>JAGVPN010000195.1 GCA_020052215.1 Syntrophobacterales bacterium | reverse complement strand
GCCGGCTTGCTCGGGGTGGGCGGCGGGTTGGTCATTGTGCCCATGGTGGTCTTCACCCTGACCTGGCAGGGGGCGCCCAGCCAACACCTGATGCACCTGGCCCTGGGCACCTCCCTGGCCAGCATCATCTTCACCTCGGCATCGAGTTTTTGGGCCCACCACCAGCGAGGGGCGGTGCATTGGGACGTGGTGCGCCAAATCGTCCTGGGTATCCTAACGGGGACCTTTCTCGGCGCCTGCCTGGCGGCTCGAATGTCCACCAATTTGCTGAAAGGCGTCTTTGTGGTCTTCCTCTTTTATATGGGGTTTCAGATGCTGACCAACAAAAAGCCCAAGCCGACCCGGGGTCTGCCCGGAAGGCTCGGCATGTTCGGCGTGGGCAACGGCATCGGGGCGGTGTCGTCCCTGGTGGGGATCGGCGGCGGCTCGCTGTCGGTACCCTTCATGGTGTGGTGTAATGTAACGGTCCACGAGGCCATCGGCACCTCGGCGGCCATCGGCTTCCCCATTGCCATTGCCGGGGCGGCGGGCTATATCGTCAACGGGCTTGGCGCGGCCGATTTGCCCGCTTACTGTCTGGGGTATGTGTATCTGCCGGCGCTGGCCGGCATCGTCGGCGCCAGTGTCCTGACCGCGCCCCTGGGAGTCCGTCTGGCCCACAGCCTGCCCGTCGGCAAGCTCAAGCGGATCTTCGCCCTCCTGCTCTTCGTTATGGGCGCCAAGATGCTGATCGGCCTGTTTTAATACCAAATCTCTGTCGTTAAAAGTTCCTGATGATATGTAGGACAGCCGCCCCCGGCTGTCCTAAGCGCAGGCTGGAAAGCCTGCGCCACCTGTCTTTTCATGCCTTAAGGGTGAGCCAAAGGCCCATGCGCGACTGATAAAAAATTTTCAAAACGATCGAGCCTCTTGCAAAATTCTAGCTCAAGTTCTACAGTCAATTTTTAAAAAAGCTGCAATATCAAATAGTTATATGGGCGGATTTATCCTTTGGCACCACATTTTCTGGTATTGGTCGAACCGCGGGCGGGATGGCGACCCCGGCGGCTTGGAGCGCTTTCCCGGCCACCCCTGGCAGCGCGGTTCTGAGGTAGTACCAGTCCTCCCCCTGGCGCACTTCGATTTCCATCAGGGCGGCAAGGTCCCGACGGATGTCGGCCCACTCCAGCTGCCAACCGCGCTGGGACAGGCGGCGCTTTAGTTCATCCAGGAGCACCAGGGCCAGAAACGAACAAAACACCTGCCCTTTGATGGTGGCATCCCATTGATGGAAGATGGGCCGGGTGTCAACCAGCGACTTGGCGGCGCGGAAGAGCTGCTCCACTTGATACAGGCGCTTATACTGCACCGCCACCTCGGCTGCGGGCAGGGTGGTGTTGGTGCAGAGCACATACTTGCCGTCAAAACGGGCTTCGGCCTCCACCAGGGCGGCATCGAGACTCACCGCGCCCCGCTCCACCTTCAGGAACCGGCGATAACCCCGGTTCCCCACCATGCCCTTGGCCCCCTGTTTCAGCTTGTCTTCCAGGGCCTTCAGGATGGCCTGCCGATCCGCCGCATCTTTGGCCGCCTCCTGGGGGTTATAGCAGACGATATAGCGCCGGTCCTCCACCCAACCCTCTTTTACCTTAAGGTTTTCAGCCACTTTCTGATAACGGCCGGCGCGTCCCAAGACCTCAATCCTGACCTCCCGCTGGCGTCTCAGCCTGGCCCCCAGGATGTATTGCAGCTTTCTGGCCTCCAACTCCTGAAGCGTTTCCCGGCTGATCATACCCCGGTCCGCCACCCAGCAGACCTTACGGATCGCGAAGCGCCGGCGGAGGCGATCCACCACCGGCGACAGGGAGCGGCTGTCCGCCTGATTCCCCGGCCACAACTCGCAGCACACCGGTTGCCCCTCACCGGTCAAGACTGCGCCCACGATCATCTGGCGGCGATCCGGCCGGTGATCCTTGGAGTAACCGAATTGCCCCAGGCTTTCCCCGCCCTGCCCCTCAAAATACAGGCTGGTAGTGTCGAAAAAGGCCAAAGACAGGTCGGTGAACAAATCCCGGCGACGCCGAAACAGGATCTCTTCCACCGCATCCTTATGGTCGCCCAACCACCGCATGGCCCGGTAGAGGTGGTGCAACCCCAGATTCTCGGCCCCGGGGACGCGGACGTCGCGGCGCCACTTATCCGCGGCCCGGTCCGAGCCCGACTCGAAGAGCCGGTGGAGCACCGTCAGATAGACCGCCCGTTCCACCGGGAACTCGAAGCCGCGGTCCCGGAGCAAATCGGCCAACACCCGGTCCAGGCCGAGTTCCCGCCACAGCCGGCCGAAGACCAGGTCCGGCCCGATCTGTCGGCTGGCGCCGGCTTCCAGATTCCCCTGGCGGTACCCTTCCAGCACCTGCACCCGACCGGCAAAGCGGCTCAGGGAGGTCAGCAGGGCGTCGACGCCGCCGCCGGCCAACTCGTCCACCCGCCCCAGGGTGGCCACGACCCGTTGCAGGGTTCGCTTGCCCTCGCGGCGGTTTTCCACAATCTGGAAATACCGATTGGGTTCCTTGCCCTTGACTCTCACAAACATGCGGGCCCTCCTCCATCAGGACACCGCATTATTTCCACTGAAAGCTATTTATGTCAAGAATCTTTAGACGGAATGCCATATTTTGTTGGCACCACATATTTCCCGAAACGGCCTTCCGACTACGTATTTTCAACTACTTTGCCCCAGCATGAGGCCTTTGACTGTAGAAGATGAGTCATGAGAATTACCGGTCCATTTGAGGCAACGTTAGCCATTGGGAACTCTCATTCAATGAAACCGTTCGTTCCTGTCCTTTTTGCTGAAACTCGAGCCG
>JAGVPN010000026.1 GCA_020052215.1 Syntrophobacterales bacterium | reverse complement strand
TCGCACTCAAATGGTAGCACAGGCTTTCCAGCCTGTGCAGGCGCAGGCTAAAGCCTGCGGCTACCAATAATTACCTTTTGATTGCAACTCGGTATAAGGCACCACCTGAACCTGATGATCGGAAGCTGACTGAGGGTTTCTGAAACTAAACTTCGGAGCACCACGCTATGCGCCTTAAAATTGCCGGGGGACGCCTGTATGATCCAACCTGCGGCTGGGACGGAGCGGCAGGCGACCTCTACATCGAAGACGGCCGCCTGGTGGCGCCGTTCCCCGAAGCAGATCGGGAGATCGAGGCCCGGGGTCAGACAGTGACTCCCGCGGGGATTGAGCTTCGGGGGCAGGTAGCCACCTACGGCCTCAACTTCCTGCGCCTGGCCAACGGGGCGCCCTCGCTCCGGGAATTGGGGGAAAGCTATGCCCTCCTGGGGTATACCCATGTCCACGAGCCCTTTTTGACGGCCTGGACCGCGGGCTACGTCCAGCGCCAGCTGGCGGGCCTGCCGGTGGTGGACACCTCCGCCTCCCTGGTTATCAACCTGCGAGACTTCGACCTGTGGTTGCGGTCCCCGGAGCACCTTCAGGAAGTGGGGCAAACCATCCTGCATCTGCTGGACGAGACCCGCGCCCTCAATTTCCGGGTAGTGGAGCCCTTTGTCCGGTACCGGCAGGGTTTTTATGCCCACCGCGCCATCGAGCCGGAGAAGGCCCTGGAGGTATTGACCAACCTGGCCCGGATAACCGGGTCGCCCCTGTCCCTGGAAGCCTCTCCCGAGGTGCTGCGGGCTAACCTGCCGGAGCCTGCGGCCTTTCATCTGGCCGCCCTGGGCCAGGCGCTGACGGACGATGAGTTGGTTTCGGCCGCCCTGGCCCACCTGGAAGCAGGCGCCAGCGGGGACCTGGGGCTTATGCTCCCCGGACGAAAGGATGGGCAGACTCAGTTGCCGGTCCGGATAGACCTGGGGTGGTTTCACCCCCTGGACCTCAACCCGCCGGTGGATAAAGCCGCGGGGCGCCGGGCCTTGTCCCTGGCCCTGGGCTGCCAGGGTTCCTCAGTGGCCTTTTCCGGGGCCGGCCTGGCCCAGGCGCCGGTGACCGAATATCCCCGCCTGTTCTCCTGGTTGTGGGACCACGCGGCCCGCCGCCAGGATTGGCATGATGACCTGGGAGCGGGGCGCTATTCGCTGTCGGAGTGGGTCTGGGCCACCCGCGCCCTGCCCGCCCGGCTGCTGGGCCTTGAGGACCGGGGCCGGCTGAGCTTAGGCGCCCGGGCCGACGTGGCCATCTATGACGTGCCGACGTCTGCCCCCCCCGGTCAGTGGCACCACTACCTGGGCCGCTGCCGTACCCTGCTCAAGGCGGGGGAAGTCGTGGTGGACAACTTTAGCCTGGTGAACCCCGAGGCGCCCCGGGCCACGTATTACCGGCAAACCGGGGCTGCGGCTACCCCCATGCTGGCGGAAATCTGCCAGTTCCAGAGTTTGCGCCGGGAAAACCTCTGGGTTAAGGAAGGCCTGGGCGGTCCCTGGGTGGGGCGGTAAGATATGGCCACGGCTGAAGAACTTCTGGAATTTTTGCCCGGCCTCGATTGCCGGCAGTGCGGCCTCAGCTGCGCCGAGTTCGCCGGGTCACTCCTGGCCCGGGAACTAATGCCGGAGGACTGCCCGGTCCTCCACGAGCCCGACTATGCCGGGTTCATCGAGGCCCTGCACGAACTCCTGGGGCCTTTGGCCGCGGCCGCGGGGATGCGCATCGACTCGGAAAAATGCAACGGTTGCGGCATCTGCGTGGCCATGTGCGAATTCCATCTGGGTAACTGCGCCGCCGCCCGGCTGGGCAAGGGACCCCGGCCCCAGGACCGGGTGGTCTTCCACATGATCAACGGCACGGTGGTGGTGGTTCATCAGGAACTTTGCACCCGCTTGGTCCAGGCGGCGGAGAAGTGCAGCAAGTGCGCCCAGTACTGCCCCACCGAGGCCATTGAGCTGTTTTGAATATGAACCTTGTTCTTGCGGCTGAAAGCTGACCGCTGAAAGCTGAAGGCTCTTTATGACCGAAACCGTAAACCTTCAGGATCTGGACCCCCAGTTTAAAGACGAACTGGCCGCGGAACCCGGTTGTCAGCACCTGTTGCGCTGCTTTGGCTGCGGGGTCTGCACCGCCACCTGCCCGGTGAGCGAACTAACGCCCGAGTTCAGCCCCAGCCAGATCATCCGCCAGGTGCTCTACGGCCAGCGGGCGGCCCTGCTCAGTTCTCCGGCTCTCTGGCACTGCGCCCGCTGCGCCCGCTGCTCCTTTCAGTGCCCCCAGGACGTGCGTTTCCTGGACATTATTCAGGGCTTGAGGAATCTGGCTCTCCGGGACGGCTTCATCAGCCCGGCCCGGCTGGCCCGGTTGGAGCAGGGGGAGCGGCTTATCCAGGAATTTAGGCGGCGCCTCATCGGCGAACTCCTGTCCGAGCCTGAAGACACGGAGGTGAAAGACGCCCTGGCCCGGATAGCCGGTGAGGTGGAATAGCCGGGGGGGGGTCATGGCAGTCATTCATGGGCCTTTGCCCCACCCGCAAAGCATGAAAAGGTGGTATTGGCTGGTGGCGCAGCCTTTCCAGGCTGCGCAATATTAACCTACTGCTTTGGCACAGGCTGGAAAGCCTGCGCCACCGATTTGAGGGATGTAGGGCGGGCACCGCCCGCCGATGCCTTGAATTCTCGTGAATTATCATGGTGCGCGGTGCGCACCCTTACATTAAACACCTTGAACCTTGAACTTTGAACTTTTCGAAGCAGGAGTGCGCGTGTGATGGCCTTTATCCGGCCATTAGATCGGGTGGCCCACCCCCGGGTGCTGGTGGTGGGCGGCGGCATTGCCGGCATCCAGGCCGCCCTGGAGGTGGCCGCCGCGGGGCTGCCGGTGACCCTGGCGGAAGCGGGCTTCTCCATCGGCGGCCGGATGGCCCAGTTGGACAAGACCTTCCCCACCAACGACTGCGCCATGTGCATCCTGAGCCCCCGGATGCTGGAAATCTCCCGAAACCCTCTGATCACCATCCAGACCTCCACCCAGGCCATTGAGGTCCAGGGCCGGGCCGGGGATTTTCAGGTCCTCTTGAGCCGGAGGCCCCGGTTCGTGGACCTGGGCAAGTGCACCGGCTGCGGCGAGTGCGTCCGGGTTTGCCCCCAGAGTATCCCGGACCCGTATAATCTCGGACTCAGTCAGACCAAAGCTATTCACGTGCCCTTCCCCCAGGCCATTCCCCAGGCGGCCTACATCACCCCGGAGGCCTGCCGGATTTTCCGGGGGAAGAGTTGCGAAGCCTGCATCAAGGTCTGCCCGGCCGGGGCCATAAATCTTCAAGACGCGCCGGTGGAATGGCCCGAGTCCGTGGGGGCCATCATTCTCGCCCTGGGCGCGGCCCCGGCGCCGGCCGATGATTTCCCCGGGTATGGGCACCCCGACGTGGTGACCAGTGTGGAGTTCGAGCGGCTCTTGAGCGCCACCGGTCCCGGCGGCGGCAAGCTGCTGCGGCCGTCGGATCACACCGAACCCTCCCGCCTGGCCTTCATTCAGTGCGTGGGGTCCCGTGACCCCCAGGCCGGCGCGGCCTATTGCTCGAGCCTGTGCTGCATGACCAGCCTCAAAGAAGCCCTGGTGGCCCGGGAGATCAGCGCCGGCAAGGTGGAATCCACCCTTTTTTACATGGACCTCAGGGCCCAGGGCAAGGGGTACGAAGGTTATCTGGAGCAAGCCCGGGGGCACGGCGTCGGCCTGGTCCGCTCCCGGGTGACCGCGGTGACTCCCCGGCCCCAGGGCGGGGTGCTGGTGCGCTTTGCCGACGCCCACGGCAGGCCCCGGGAGCAGGCCTTTGATATGGCGGTCCTGGCCGTGGGGCTTAGGGCCGGGCCAGCGCTGCCTTCGTTGGCCCGGCGCCTGGGAGTGGGGCTCAATGAGCACGGGTTCATCAAGACTTCGCCGTTGCTTCAGGTGACCACTGCCCGGACGGGAGTGCTGGTGTGCGGCACGGCCCGGGAACCCATGGACATCCCCGAATCCGTGACCTTGGCTTCCGCCGCGGCCGCGGTGGCCTCGCGCCTCTTGACCACCGCCAGACGAACCTGGGCACCCAAGACCAAGCCGGTTGTTAGCCGGGTGGCGGAATTTCCTCCCCGGATCGGGGTCTTTCTCTGCCACTGCGGCACCAATATCGCCCAGACCATCGACCTGGCGAAACTGGCCACGGCCGTGGCCCGGCTGCCCGGGGTCGTTCATGTGGAAGACAACCTGTTTTCCTGCGCGGTGGATTCCACCACCCGGATGCGGGAGACCATCCAGACCCTAAAGCTCAACCGGGTGGTAGTGGCCGCCTGCAGCCCCCGGACCCACGAAGGGGTGTTCCGGGAGGTTTTGGCCGCGGCCGGCCTGAACCCGGGCTACTTTGCCTTTGCCAATATCAGGGAGCAGTGCGCCTGGGTCCATCAGACGGAGCCTGCCGCCGCCCTGACCACGGCCCTGGACCTGGTGGCCATGGCGGTCTCCCGGGCGGCGGTCCTGACGCCCATCCAGCCCCAGAGCTTTCCGGTGATTCCCCGGGCATTGGTGCTGGGGGGCGGCGTGGCGGGCCTAAGCGCCTCCCTGACCCTGGCGGACCAGGGCTTTCACACCTACCTGGTGGAACGGGAAAACTCTCTGGGCGGCCTGGCCCGGGACCTGTTCTTTACCCTGGAAGGCCCGGACCCCCAGGAATTTCTCCACCAGCTCCAGGCCGCGGCCTACCGTCACCCCAACATCGAGGTCCATCTCCAGACTGAACTGATTAAGCTCACGGGGCACGTGGGGCAGTTTAAGAGCTTCGTGCGCCGCGCCGGCCTGAACGGCTTTAAAGAGCGGGAACTGTCGCACGGCGTCATCGTGGCGGCCACCGGCGGCCGGGAGTTTCGGCCCCAGGGCCGCTATCTCTACGGGCAGGACCCCCGGGTGCTCACCCAGCGGGAGTTGGAGGGGAAGATCAATTTTTGCGACCTGGATTTGGCCAAGGTGCGGCGCCTGGTGATGATCCAGTGCGTGGGGTCCCGCGAGCCGGACCACCCCTATTGCAGCCGCCTGTGCTGCTCCCAGGCCCTCAAGAACGCCCTGCTGCTCAAGGAACGCTATCCCCTGGTGGGGATTACCATCCTCTATCGAGACCTCCGGGCCTACGGG
>JAGVPN010000293.1 GCA_020052215.1 Syntrophobacterales bacterium | reverse complement strand
GGGTTCAGCTCGGTTGGGCAAATCCTGGCCTCGTATGGAGAGGGCTTTATTATCTGGGACCTGAAAACCCAAAAGCCTCTGGACCCGCCTCTGACAGGACATGAAAATCCGATGACGGTCCTGGTTTTCAGTCCTGATCGCAAAGTTCTGGCTGCTGCAAGTAAGGATAAGACCATCATTCTCTGGGACCCCAATACCCGCAAACCCCTGGGTCCGCCCCTGAAAGGACACCAAGATGCCGTTCAGCACATTAAGTTCAGCCCAGATGGGCAAATCCTGGCCTCGGTAGGTAAGGACAAGACCATCATCCTCTGGGACCTGAAGACCTTCCAGCCTCTGGGGCAGCCCCTGAAAGGAAACCAGAATGAGGTTTTGGGCGTTGAGTTCAGCCCGGATGGGCAAATCCTGGTCTCGGTAGGTGATGGGACCATCCTCTGGGACTTAAAGACGCACCGCCCTCTGAGAACACTCCTGGGAGGAGATGAAACTCTGGTGTACAGCGTAGCCTTTAGCCCCGACGGGCAGACGCTGGCCTCGGGAGGTGAAAACCTTCATTTCAGGTTGTGGGACGTGAAATCTATCCGGCCATCCGGAACCCTACCGACCGGACATACTGGCGTGGTGCAAAGCCTGGCCTGCAGCCCGGATGGCAAACTTCTGGCCTCGGCAAGTTCGGACGAGACCGTCATATTCTGGGACCTGAAGACCCGCAAGCCTCTGGGTCCGCCCCTGAAAGGACACCAGGATGCCGTTTGGAGCATTGCCTTCAGCCCGGATGGGCAAATCCTGGCCTCGGGAAGTGCGGATAATACCATCATCCTCTGGGATCCCAAGACCCGCAAGCCCCTGGGCGCCCCTCTGACCGGACATAACGATATGGCGGTGAGCCTGGCTTTCAGTCCTGACGGCCGCATGATAGCCTCGGGGGGAAAGAACATTATCCTCTGGGACCTCAACACCCGAAAGCCCCTGGTCCCTCCCCTGAGCGAGTTGTACGGGTACGTCGCCTTCAGTCCCGACGGCTGCACCCTGGCCGCAGGAGGTTATGATATTATCCTTTGGGACCTGAAGACCCGAAAGCCTCTGGGACCGCCTTTGATAGACAATAAGCCTTCCCCGAGCAAAGTGACCTTCAGCCCCACCGGCGACATCCTCGCCGAGATTTCCACTAAGCGGGGCAACGTTAGGCTCTGGAACCTGAAAACCCGCGAGCCCCAGGGGATAGAAACCGAGAATGTCAGCAGCCTGGCTTTCAGCCCGGATGGGCACACCCTGGCCACAGGGGGTGATGGGATCATCTTTTGGGACATACAGATGGGCCGCCCCCTGGGATCGCCCCCGGCAGGAGATAAAACTGGAGTGAACAGCGTAATCTTTAGCCCCGACGGCCAAACCCTGGCCTCAGGAAATGACGATGGTTCTGTTAGGTTTTATGATGGCTCCCTCCAGTCATGGCTGGAGCGGGCTGGCCGGGTGGCCAACCGCAACCTGACTCATGGGGAATGGAAGAAATACCTGGGGGATGAACCCTATCGGCGTACGTTTACGAATTTACCAGAGGGAGAGAAAAATCCTTGAGTAAGAGAACGATGGAGAAGAATAGTACTTGCGACCTCCTGATTCACTGTTGTCCGGTGGAAATTACTTGAGATAGCTACGAACCCTTCCAAACCCAGGCCCTGGAATTGTTCCAGTTAAACGCTAGGAGAGAAAGGAGTGTGCTATGCATAGGCATATCATCTGGTTAGCTGTGGCAGTGCTGTTAATCTGTGGACCTTTTGCCTGGGCCCAGGAAATAAAACCCCTGGTGACTGCCACCCCCCCCGAAACCGGCAGACAGGAGTTCCACCCCTACCTGCCCGCTCCCGGCGACCGGCGGGAGACCGTCCAGCTGAATCGCTCCTGCCGGAACATCCAAAATTCTTATGAGTGCGCCCAGGCCGTGGAGAAAACACAGCTCCCCCGCTATCCACAGTTGGTAAGCCGTCGGGGAGGCACCCTCCGCCTCACCCTCAAGAGCGGTAAGGTGGTGGAGCTGAAAGACGTGAACATCAACGGCCAGGAACTTGAAACCGTTCTTTACAGCTTCAGGGAATTTCTCCCGGACCTGGGTTACTATCTCGTCCATGAACAGCCTTACGAAGGAAGTGCCTATCTCATGGTCAACTACCAGGACGGCAAGCGCTATCCCCTACATGACCTTTTCCTCCTGTCACCGGACCGGAAACGGCTGGCCACTGTATTGAATAGCGAGGCGCATAATCCCACCGCCATTCAGATCTGGAGTATCAGTCCGGAGAAGATGACCTTGGAGTGGTCTTTGGATCCCCAGGATTGGGGGCCGACGGACGGTGCCTGGCAGAATAATGACACCCTGACCTTCGCCAAAACCAATGATAACGGGACCCGGCTGGAAATGATGATGGTGCGCAAAGATCAAACCGGATGGCGGTTGTCGGCCGCAAAACCCTGAGCGGGGCAAAGCATGATTAAAAGCTAAGTCAGGATTATTAAAAGAGGCAGCGCACCTAACGATTCGAATCGAAATTTGGGGCTGGATGGGGAATTGCTATCAAACTTCATAAAAATATTGTGCTATCATGTTCCCCACGCCAAGGATTGTTTTCGAGTAGAGGGGTGTTTCAGGGCTAACACGAGAAACGTGGTCGAGCACTGAGTTGGTCTATAAAGCAGCCGCACGATCTCGGCTTATGGGACTTCGGAGGACAATATGCGACTTAGACTCTGGTCTTTCATCATCATGGGCGCCGTTTTTATTTTGGTTACCAAAGGGGCTTGGGCCCAGGAGATGCGGCCCCCGGTATTGGTGTCTCAGATAGAGGATAAAGCGCAGCCGCTGAAGTTGGCCCGGGTGGGCATCGAAGTCAGGATCCTGGGCCGGATCACCGAAACCAAAATGACCATGACCTTCTTTAACCCCCAGGGGCGGGCATTGGCCGGCGACCTCTATTTCCCCTTGCCGGAAGGCGCCACGGTGAGCGGCTATGCCCTGGACATCGACGGGGTCATGGTGGACGGCGTGGTGGTGGAAAAGGACAAGGCCCGTCAGGTCTTCGAGAAAGAGGTGCGCCGAGGTGTGGACCCGGGCCTGGTGGAGTGGGTCAAAGGCAACAATTTTAAGACCCGGGTCTTTCCCATTCCCGCCCACGGCTCCCGCACCGTCATGGTCCGGTATCTGTCGGACCTGGTCCAGGACCAAGAGGGGGCCGGCTACTACCTGCCCCTGCGCTTCAAAGACCCGGTGGAGGACTTTTCCCTGCGGGTCGAGGTGGTCAAACCGGTAGTGCCGCCCCAGGTCAAACGGGGAGAGCTGGCGAACTTCACCTTCGCCCAGTGGCAGGACAGATTTGTGGCCGAGACCAAACTCAAAAACCAGGCCCACAATCAGGACTTGGTGATCGCCTTGCCGGACGTGGACCGAAAACCGGCGCGGGTGGAGAAGGGGCCGGACGGCGATTTCTACTTCTGCCTCAACGATACCCCACCGACCCCCAAGGAAGCAGCGCCTCGCACCCCAAAGAGCCTCACGGTCTATTGGGACGCCTCCGGCTCCCGGGGCAAGGCCGACCATCAGCGGGAACTCGCCTTATTGAAGGATTTCCTGGCGCGGGAGGAAGCCGCCCAGGTAAAGGTGGATCTGGTGCTCTTCCGTCATGAAGCGGAAAACCCCCGGCGCTTTGTCATTGATAAGGGGAACGCCGCCCCGCTCCTGGAGGCCCTCACCAAGGTGGACTACGATGGCGGCACCCAATTGGGGAGCATCTCGCCAGCGCCGGGGGGCCCGGTCCCCGATTTCTATCTGCTGTTTACGGATGGCTTGTCGAATTTTGGCCGGGAAGAGCCTACGGGCTTCAATGCCCCAGTTTTTGTCTTTTCCGGCGACGCCACAGCCCACCACGCCTTCCTCCACTACCTGGCCCAGAAGACCGGTGGGGAATATTTCAATCTCACGAAGCTAAACAGCGACGCGGTTCTGCCCCGGATCGGGGCCGCGCCGTACTCCTTCATCTCCGCCGACTTCGACCCCAAACAAATCGGCCCGACCTATCCCCAAGCCTCCCAGCCGGTGACCGGCCGCTTTGTTCTGGCGGGCAAACTTCTGGCTCCCCAAGGGAAGATCACCCTCAATTACGGCATCCACGGCCGCGTGACCCATTCCCTTACCTATGAACTCTCCCAGGACAACGCCCCGGTTGGGAACCTGGTGCGCCTGCTGTATGTCCAGAAAAAGATCGAAACGCTCCAGGTCTTCCCCAAACGTCACGAAAAGGAACTGCTGGAGATCGGCCGGCAATACGGCCTGGTGACCCCCGGCGCCTCCCTCCTGGTGCTCGAAAATGTGAGCCAATACGTGGAACATCTGATCCCGCCTCCCGAATCCCTGCCGGAGTTGCGGCGCCAATACGTGGAGATGGTGGAGCAAAAAAGTCTCCAGGAGCGGAAGCTGAAAAAGGATAAGCTGGAGTCCGTCCTGGCCCTCTGGCAGGCGCGGGTGGAGTGGTGGAACCGGAAATTTTCGTATCCCAAGGATTTCAAATACGAATCTCCCCCTCCCAGACGCATGAAAGCCAAGGCTGCCCGGGGTGGAGGTGCATCGGGAGAATCGGCGGTTCGTCGTGAGGCTCCTCAGGCAGCACCGCCGCCCGCGGCGGCCAGTCTGGCGCTGAGGCAAAAGGGAGCTGAAAAGGAAGAAACGCCCCCAGCCGTGGAACCCTCCATAGCTATCAAGGCCTGGGACCCGGACACTCCTTATCTAAAGGAATTGAAGCAGGCGGCGCCGGCAGACCAGCTTGCGGTCTACCTGGAACAGCGGCGGCGCTTCGGGGAGTCGCCGGCCTTTTTCGTGGACTGCGCCGATTTCTTCTTCCAGATAAAAGAGGATAAGCTGGGCCTCCGGGTGCTGTCCAATATCGCCGAGATGGAATTGGAGAACCCCGCGCTCCTCCGGGTCCTGGCCCACAAGTTGGCGCAGCAGAACTACCTGGAGCTGAGTCGCGGGGTCTTTGAGGAAGTCCTGATCCTCAGACCGGAAGAACCCCAGTCATACCGGGACCTGGCCCTGGTCCTGGACCGCCTCAAACAATATCAAAAGGCCGTGGAATTGCTTTACAAAGTGGTGACTCAGGATTGGGACCGCTTTCCCGAGATTGAGGTCATCACCTTGATGGAACTCAACCGCACCATCGCCGCGGCCAAGCGGGCGGGCGTCAATACCGCCGCCTTTGCCGTCGATCCCCGTCTGGTGAAACTCCTGGATCTGGACCTGCGCATTGTCCTGACCTGGGACGCCGATCTCACCGACATGGACCTGTGGGTGGTGGAGCCGTCCGAGGAGGTGGCCAACTACAAGCATCATCTGACCACCATCGGCGGCCACGTCTCCCGGGACGTGACGGACGGGTACGGCCCGGAGGAATACGTGCTCAAAAAGGCCATGAAG
>JAGVPN010000383.1 GCA_020052215.1 Syntrophobacterales bacterium | reverse complement strand
GGCATCGAAACCCAGGCCCAGGACATTCACGAAAACCCGCTGTCGGGGTTGGCCGTCAAACCCCTGGAGGCGCACCAGCCCCACGCTCACCCTGAGGGTGGCCTCCCCCAGGGCGGTAATCACCTTATCCCGGAGGGTCTGCCCCAGGTTAAAACTTCGCACGTAATCGCAGCCCGTGCCGAAGGGGACCACCCCTACGCTGGGCTGCGGCCCCCGGGATTCCCACCACAAGCCGTTCACCACTTCCAGCAGGGTGCCGTCGCCGCCCACCGCCACCACCCGGTCAAACCCCTCCCGGCGGGCCCGGGCCGCCAAAGTTTCGGCGTGGCCGGGCCACTCGGTCCACCAGGTAGCCACCTTGGCGCCGGTCTCTCCCAGAGACAACAGGAGTCGGGGCCAGACCCGGCGCGCCCGGCGGTAGCCCGCGGTGGGGTTAACGATGGCCACGGTTTTCATGGGTCTTCCCCCCGAGGGGTAGGAGTCGCTTCGAAATGTTGGGCGCCGCCGGCGGGAGGCCCACAAGTTGCTGCCGGCCGCCGGCAACCTGACTGTACCATCTTAGCAGATTTTGGCGGTGGCTTTGGGGGAAAAGTTGCGTTCCGTGCCGGACACCAAGTCGCAATCAAACAGGTGGCACAGGCGTCTCGCCTGTGCCAGCCCAGGCTAAACGTTCATGAACCGCAAAGGCTTCACCCCCGAAAATGCAAAATCCCCCCTGCCCCCCTTTTCCAAAGGGGGGTATGAAAGTCCCCCTCTGGAAAAGGGGGATTTAGGGAGATTTGAAGTTTCTCAAGGTAAAGGCTGCGGCCGCATTCTGTCAATGTACCCACTTAACATTGACTGCAAAATTCCTGCCGGACAGCGCCGGTTCAGTATACCACTCGGTCTCAGCTGATCTCGACGTCGGTGAGATAGCAGGCGGGGTCCGAGGCCCAGAGGTCGCCGGTGAGGGCTTCGGCCCGGACCCGGAAGTTGCCGCCGCAGACATCCAGCCAGCGGCACCCGGCGCAGCGGCCGGTGACAAAGCGCTTCTTATCCTTGAGTCGGGCCAGGAGGGGGTTGGACAGGTCCGTCCAGATCCGGCTGAAGGGGCGCTCCCGGACGTTGCCGAAGGCCTCGTGGCGCCAGAACTGGTCGGCGTGGACCTGTCCGTCCCAACTGACACAGCCGATACCCCGGCCCGAGCTGTTCCCTTCATTCATCTTCAGGAGTTCCAGCACTTCCGCGGCCCGGCGGGGGTCTTCTTGGAGCAGCTTCAGGTAGATATAGGGGCCGTCGGCGTGGTTGTCCACCGTCAGCACTTCCACAGTCCGGCCGGAATCAAACAGACGCCGGGTCCGGGCGCAGATCAGGTCCACCAGTTCCCGGGTCTGCCCGTGAGTCAGCGCCTCTTCCACCAGCTTGCTGCCCCGGCCGGCATAGACCAGGTGGTAGAAGCAGATGCGGGGGAGGTCATATTCCTCCACCAGGTCGAAGATGGCCGGCACTTCCTGGAAATTGAGCCGGCTCACCGTAAAGCGCAGCCCCACCTTGAGGCCAACCTCCTGGCAGTGGCGCACCCCGGCCATGGCCGCGGCAAAGGCCCCGGCGGCGCCCCGAAACCGGTCGTGGGTGGCCGCAAGGCCGTCCAGGCTGATGCCCACGTAAGACAGGCCCAGATCGCGCAATTGCCGGGCCTTCTCCCGGTCGATGAGGGTGCCGTTGGTGGAGATCACCGCCCGCATGCCCTGGGTCACGGTAAAGGCCACCAGTTCCGGGAGGTCGGGCCGCATCAGGGGTTCGCCCCCGGAAAACAACACCACCGGCACGCCAAAATCCTTCAGGTCCCGAAGCAGGGCCAGGCCTTCGGCGAACCCCAGTTCGTCCGGGGCCGCGCCCGCGGTGGCCTTGGCGTAGCAGTGGAGGCACTTGAGGTTGCACTGCCGGGTGACGTTCCAGACCACCACCGGCTTTTTGTCCGCCGAGAACTGGAGGAGGTGGGAGGGCAGGTCCTGAGCTTGGCGGCCCCGGTAACGCAGCACATCTCCGGCTTCCACCGCGCCGCAATAGAGCTTGGAAACTCCGATCATGGGGGGCCTACTCTCTGAACAGGGTGGTCTGGTAGTGTTCCCGAATCACCCGGTTGAGATAAGCATCCAGGTCGCAGAGGGCCTCCCGGGTCAGGATGAACTGGTCCTGGGAAGTCCGGTCCCGGACCAGTTTCAGGGCGTATTCCAGATCCTTGGCCATCTCCTGGCAAACGGCCAGGGCGGAGGTTTCCCGGGCTACGGCCTGCTGGAGAATTTCATCTACGGCGTCCGGTTCAAAATGCAGTTCGATCCCGTGGTTTTCCAGGAATTTTTCGGCGAAACGATGCACCTGGTCATGGAGCCGGGCCAGATCTTCCAGCGCGGTTTTCAAGTCACAGTCCCAGTGATGGTACCGGCCGGCCAGCAATTCCACCCTGGCCTCGGTGAGGGGCAGGTGGTAGCGGTTGAGCAACTCGGGTTCCCGGCGCCGGATGGACTCTTTCAGGATCTCCCGCTCCATAACCGCCGCCTGGCTGAATCTGGCCAGGCGATGGGGGTCCTCGGGGTCAGCCAGCAGGCGCTCCAGTTCCTCCTCGGGGTGCTCCACGACTTCCGGCGTGACCACTACGTGCTTGACCTGGGTGGAGGGCAGCCGCTTTTCGAACTGGATGAGGACCCGTTCGATGACGCTTACCAGACCCCGGGCCCCGGTTTTCTCGATGGCGGCCTGGGCCGCCAACATCTTCAGGGCTTCGCTCTCAAAGGTGATGTCGATGCCGTAAGCCCGGAAGTCCCGTTTTTTGCTGGTAATGATGGGGTTGTTGGGGTTCTGCAGGATCGCATAGAGGTCATCGGCCGTGAGTTCCTCCAGCACCGCGATCACCGGCAGGCG
>JAGVPN010000203.1 GCA_020052215.1 Syntrophobacterales bacterium | reverse complement strand
GGTCCTGCCCTCCTGGGCCATGGCGTAGATCAGGTCCCAAAAATTGCGCCGGGAAATGGGGTCCACCCCGCTGGTGGCCTCATCCAGAAACAGGATGGATGGCTCGTGGATGATGGCCGAGGCCAGGGCCAGCCGCTGCTTCAGGCCCAGGGGCAGGGTGCGGGTCAAATCAACGCGGCGGTCCTCCAGTCCCACTAAAGTCAGCACTTCGGTGATCCGCGCCGCAAGGCGCGCCGGGTCCAGGCCGTAGACCCCGCCGAAAAAGGTGAGGTTTTCCTCGGCGGTCAGATCCTCGTAGAGGGAGAAGCGTTGGGACATGTAACCGATATGGCTTTTGATCCGGGCGTTTTCCCGGATGATGTCGAAGCCCCCCACCCGGCCCTCGCCGCTGGTGGGCAGCAGCAGCCCGTTGAGCATGCGGATGGTGGTGGACTTGCCCGCGCCGTTGGGTCCCAGGAAGCCGAAGATCTCCCCCCGGTGGACCTCAAAGCTGATGTTGTCCACCGCTTTGAACTTCCCAAAATGCCGGGAGAGATTTTTGACTAAGATGGCTTTTTCGTCAGTCATGCCTAGCCTTTTGGGTCCATGCTGCCATGTAGGGCGGGCATTGCCCGGCTTTCCGAAAATTTATGGTGCGCCGTGCGCACCCTACATAATAGGGCCTTTCAGCCCCTTCCCCTTTTCGCCTCTTTTCTTTACTCTTCCTCCTGCCGGACGATCTGGACGAACAGGTCCTCCAAATCCGGGGCGGCCCGCTCCATGGACACCCCGGTGAGGCCGGCCTGCTGAAGCGCCTCCGTAAGGGGCCGCACCGCGGCGGCGGCGTCGTCCACCGTGATCATCAGGCGGTCGCCCATGGCCAGGGAAAGGCGCACCAGGGGGTTGGCGCTCAAGACTTTTCTGGCCGTCCACAGGTTGGAGGCCCGGGCCTCCAGGAGTTCCCCCTGAAAAGAGGCCTTGATGGCCTTGGGGGTATCCACCACCAGCAACCGGCCGTGATGCATGAGCCCCACCCGGTGGGCCCGTTCGGCCTCGTCCATGTAGGCGGTGGACAGGAAGATGGTGATCCCGGCGCCCAGGAGCCCGTAGAGGATCTCCCAGAACTCCCGCCGGGAAATGGGGTCCACCCCAAAGGTGGGCTCGTCCAGGAAGAGCAGCCGGGGCCGGTGAATCAGGGCGCAGGCCAGGCCCAACTTCTGGCGCATCCCCCCGGAGAGATTGCGGGCCAGCCGGTCCTGGAAAGGGGTGAGGTTGGAAAAGCCCAGGAGTTCCGGCATCCGCTGCTCCCGTTCCTCCCGGGGCACCCGATAGATGTCGGCATAAAAGGCCAGGTTTTCAACCACCGTCAGGTCGTCGTAAAGACCGAAGCGCTGGGGCATGTAGCCGATATGCTCTTTAAGCAACTCCGATTCCCTGACCGTGTCAAATCCCAGGACTTCGGCCCGGCCTTCGTCCGGGTCCATAATGCCCACGAGCAGGCGCATGGTGGTGGTCTTGCCGGCGGCGTCCGGGCCCACCAGGGCGAAGACCTCTCCCGGCGGCACCGTCAGAGTCAGGTGATCCACGGCGGTGAGGGTCCCGAAACGTTTGGTCAGCCCTTCGACCCGAATGGCCGCCTCACGGTTTGGGCTGGTCGGCTGGTTGGCTGTCAAGGAGAATGACCGCTTCCGCCGGCATCCCCGGCTTCAAGTCGTAGTTGAGGTTTTGCGCCCGGATTTTGCAGCGATAGACCAGAGTCACCCGCTCTTTGTAGGTTTCCACCGTCTTGGGGGTGAACTCCGCCTTGGAACTGATGAATGACACCCAGGCCGGGTACTGCTTGCCCGGGTAGGAGTCGCTGGTGACATAGGCCTTCATGCCGAACTTGACCTTGGCCAAGTCTTTTTCCGGGATATACCCCTGAAAATAGATATTGTCCATATCTCCCAAGGTGAGCACCGGCGCCCCCACCGCCGCGGTCATGCCGGGCTCCATGGGGCGCACCAGCACCACGCCGTTCACCGGGGAGTTGATGGTCCCATACCCCAAACGGGTGAGGGCCAGTTCCAGGGTGGCCTGGGCCTCTTTGAACTTGCCCCGGGCCTGATCGATGTCCTCCGCCCGGTAGCCTTCCTTCAACATGCTGTATTGTTCCACCGCGCTCTTGTGAACCTCTTTGGCCATGAGGTAGTCGGCCTGGAACTTGTCCCGGGTGATGCCGGGTGCGACCTTTCTTTTATAGAGGTTTTCGTACCGCTCGTAATCCAGCTTCTTGTTCACCAGGTCCGCCTTGGTCTTGCCCACCTGGGCCTCGGCTTCCTTGATCTCCTGGGGCCGGTAGCCGTGCTCGTACTTGGTCAGGTTGGCCTGGGACGCGGCCAGGGCGGCCCGGGCCCGGTCCACCTCATCTCTCAGGTCCCTGGCCTCCAGGCCGGCCACCACCTGTTTCATAGCGACCCAGTCGCCCTCCTGGAAAAAGATGTATTGGATGATGCCGGAAACCTTAAAGGCCAGATCGGTCTCGGTGGCTTCCATGTGACCTTGCAGGCGCAAGGTATTGTCGGGCTGCCGGGTTTCCCACCATACCAGCCAGTAGGCCAGACCCCCCACCACCAGCACTGCGGCCAGGATGATGGGGATAACTCGCCGGGTTATTTTCATCGGTCCTCCACCTCGGCCTGGGGCAATACTACAAAAATCTTCAGTCTAGATTGGGCCGTCCCCATTCTACCGGGAAAAGCGCCGCAAGGCAAAGGGATACTCCGGGGGAGGGGTTTAATCTAGGCTGCTTCAAGGGGGATGAGATGATTATCAGGGTTTTCGCCCCCTGAAATCAGGAGAACTGCCGATAGACCGGAAGATTGATTTCACAGATAACTATTAGCAATGCATGGGATGCATCGGAGTCTGACTCCGCTTACAGGAAGTTGCTTACGAAGCTTGAAGGGGCGCCACATGGGAAAGGGATTTTTAAAAATTGTGGCAATGCTGGCCCTGGCAGCAGTCATCTACCCGCCGGGCCCGGCTTCTGCCGACTATGTCCAAGGCTGGTATGAGAATGGCCTTTATGGGTCTCCGGCTACCGCGCAAACCTGGGATAAAGTCGAGGCTTTTTTACTTACCGATGGCGCCTGGACAGGAACCGGTTTAAGCAATTTTTCAGCGGCAGGTTGGACGGCTGAATTAATAAACCCCCAATATGCCCTGGCTACCGGACCTGCCTACGACTCAAGACTAAGGGGAAATTTTTATTACACCACCAGTGCCACCTCTCGGACCACTCCCTTCACCTATGACTGGTTCCTCTGGAAGGGAACCACCATCGTCGGAGTTGAACGCTGCACCTGGACGCCTGGTGGCAGCTGGACCTTCCTTGAATTGACCTCTCAGCCACCGCCGGAGATTTACCGTCATTCACCTACCCCCAGCACCATACTGCTCCTGGGCAGCGGACTGGTGGGCCTGGGCCTCCTGCGTCGGAAAAAACGTCGCAAACCATAGCCTAGTGTTATGCTTCATAAACGATTATATAATCCCCCCTGCCCCCCTTTAGAAAAGGGGGGTAAAATACTGGCCTTTTTTTGGGTTTTTTTCTTAAGAGAAAAACCATCTTATTTATGAAGCGCCACACTATCCTTGATCCCTGGCCTGACAGCCCTCCGGAATGAAGCAGCCTCCGGCATTGAGCCCGGCATCCTCCTGAGGCGACCGGCGGCGCTTCAGGCCGGCCCGGGGCTGACCACCAGCACCGGCAGGTCGGAGGCCTCCAGGATGCGCTCCGTCACCGAGCCCAAGAGCGACCGCCGGTGCCTCTTCCGGCCGATCTTGCCCATGACGATCAACCCGGCCTGCTGCCGGATGGCTTCATCCAGGATGACTTCGTCGGGCATGCCGGTTTGGATGTCCACCCGGACGGCGACTCCCTGTTTCTGGGCCTCCTGGCTCAGGGACTGGAGCAGCTTCGTGCCGCTCTCCTGCATCTCGTGCATGAGGTGGGGACGTTCCCGGCCGGACAGGCGCACTATTTCATCCAAAGCCGAGGAGTCCACCACATAGAGCAAGATAACTTCGGCCCCAAAGGCCCGGGCCGCCGAAAGCGCCAGTCGGTAGGCCGCGAGCGCGGCCTCCGAGCCGTCCACGGGCACCAGAATTCTGGCAATCTGCGCCACCTTGCCCCCTTTTGGTTAGTTGTTAGTTGTTAGTTGTCAGTTGCCAGTGGTCCGTTTTCGGTTTTCTGTTATGAGCCGCTTGGAAATTTTTTTTGAGGCCGAAATTTAATCAAATTGCTACCATATAGGCTCAGTGTGAAAAGGCGATTTCCGGGTAGACCTCTTCCGGGTCGAAGACTTTGGGGTCCGCAATTTCCCAGGCGTCGGGGCCTAGACGCCGGAAAAAGCAGGACTGGTAGCCCAGTTCGCAGGCCCCGCCGGCGGGCCGCACCTTGAGGACCAGTTGGTCCCCTCCGCAAGACAGGCGTATCTCCACCAGGTCCTGAAAGTGCCCCGAGGCCTCTCCCTTGGCCACCACCTTGCGTTTGGCCGGGTGGTAGTAGTGGACCCGGCCCGTGGCGGCTATGTGCTCCAGGGCCTCCTGATTCAGATCCACCAGCATCAACACCATGCCGCTGGCCGCGTCCTGAATGATCGCCGGGATCAGTCGGCCGGCCGGCAGCGGCAGCCACTCCGGCAAACCGGACCATATTGCTTGCACCTTTAACCTCCCTTTTGCACCGGGCCGGGCGCGCCGGCACCTGGTTAACCCTCCATACCATGGTTTTGCGGGCTCATTCCAGAGAAATCTGCTGAAAAGTTCAAAGTTCAAGGTTAATGCAGGGTGCGCACCGCGCACCAGCGGCGGGCGGGATGGTCGCCCTTTTCATGCCTTACGGGTGGGCCAACGGCCCATGAGGAACTGCCCGGAAATTTCTCCCCTAAGCGTCGCGGCGTCTCACGGGTTAACTAAAATGTTCTTCGGGAGACTGCAGCTCAGAAAAATCTTGACATATTTTGTGGATAGATGGTATTTAGGAGAAGGCAAAGTGAAATTGTGCACAAATAATTCGTCCTAAATAGGGAGGAGGCAAAACATGGCGAGATTCGGTTTCATAGAATTTTACTACAGCACCAAACACAAACCGGTCGATAAATACAAGTGCGATAATGCCAACGTACTTAATTTGCTGAAAAGCCTGGAGGCCAAAGGGGTTGAGACCCTGGCCATCGATATGGCTGACAACCCGGATCCGTTCAAGCAGTATCACAAGGCGTCCAGCGGCCCGGCCTCGGAATTTCGTCCCGTTTTCGGTGAGGTTCGGGGATCGGATTATAAAGAATATTTTGGCAAGACCATCCCGGCCCTGTGCTGCTACCCCACGAAACGCGACCGGGCTCCCGTTGAGGTCTTCCCCCGGGGCGACAAGAAACTGGGACGGGAATATCTCATCGAGGAATTCTTGGAAAATTATATCGGCGAGCTGGAAGGACGGATCGAGTCCCCCGAAGCCAACTAATCCTTTTGCTACATCCGGCCCCACCTTGTAGCGGTGGGGCCTTTTTTTTGGCTGCCGCCGGTGGGAGGGAATACGGTGGACGATTTTTCTCGGGTTCACAGCTCCTGCAGAGCCTTTCCATAAACTTCGTAAGCGGCCCGCCCGAACAGCACCAAACGGACCCGCTCGATCTCCGGGTGGTGGGCCAGGTAGTCGGTCACGGTCTTCAAGGCGACCCGGGCCGCGTCCTCCATGGGGTAGCCGTAAACGCCGGTGGAGATGGACGGAAAGGCCAGGGACTTTATGCCGTTGGCCGAGGCCAGCTTCAGGCTCTCCCGGTAGCATGAGGCCAGAAGCTCCGGCTCCCGGTGGCAACCGTCCCGGTAGACCGGGCCCACGGTGTGGATCACGTACCTGGCCTTGAGGTTGCCGCCGGTGGTGATCCTGGCCTCTCCCATCGGACACCCCCCCAGCTGGCGGCACGCCGCCTCGATGGCAGGGCCGCCGGCCCGGTGGATGGCGCCGTCCACTCCGCCCCCGGGCCGCAAATGCTTATTGGCGGCGTTGACTATGGCGACCGTGTCTTGCCGGGTGATATCCCCTTCCACTAACTCCAGGGTTGATGGACCGACTTTCACTTCCATGCTGTGCTCTCCGCCGTGACTGATACTAATCTGCGCTTAAAAAGGTAATTTCCCTTCGTAGGGTGCGTCTCACGCACCAAGAATGGCGCCTGAGACGCGCCCTAGGGATTTTAGTGCCGCGGGAAAGCATTCTCCGAAGCTGAAAATACTTTTCTGAGAGGCAACCTGGCATGAAAGGGGAGGGGGCTCCTGATCCCCCATCCCCTTAACATTCTTCGCCAGTATCAATTCATTGGGGAATCAGCCGGTACGGGGCCGCCCGTTTGGTCCACTCGCTGCCGGGGAATTTAGCCGTCAGGGTTTCGTAGGCTTCCCGCAGGGGTTTGGGGTCGTGGGTCATTTTATAGCGGGAAACCCCCATGAAGAAGACGGCCTCCGGCGCCGCGGCGCTGTCGGAATAGTCCCTCAGGGCCTCGTCGAACATGCCCTGGGCCTCGGGATGGGCCTCGGCGTTGAAGTAATATTTGCCCTTGGCCACCATGAACGTCGGTATGAATTCCTCGGGGGCGAAAAACCCCACTACCCGGTGCACCTCGTTGCCGTCGGCATCCAGCACGATGATGGTGGGGGTCCAATTCACCTTGAACTGATTCATCAAGGCGGTGTTCGAAGTCTCGATCTGAACCGGGACAAAGTTATAATCCACGAACTTGACGACCTTGTCGTTGGGGTACGTAACCGCACCCATCTGTTGGCAACCGATTCACTGGGGATTGAAAAAATCCAGGAGAATAGGCTTTTTTGTCTGTCGGGCGTGGTCCTTGGCCTTGGCCAGATCATCCAGCCAGCAGATAGTCAGGGCCATGGGGATTGCCTCCTTTCTCGGGATTGGGGCCAGGTCTGGCCAGCTTATTGGACAAAACATAAGCATTCCTGGCTAAAAGGCAAGAGCGGAAAGGAGCGTCTGGGCAGGGGAAGATATGCGGTTCGAGGTGAACGCCAAACGGGAGGGCTGGATCGCCCTCCCGCGGTTTTGCCTTCACGGCAAGCAGTGGTCAGCGATGATGCCTTACGAACCTGATAAATCCCGGATTCTTACTCTACAATGATGACGGCGCAGCCTTTGGCGTTTTGCACCACCTTGTGGGTTGTGCTGCCCAACAACAGGGTCTTGGCCATGCCCAGGCCCCGGCGACCCATGACAACGGTGTGGAAGTGCCCGGCCTTGACTTCGCTGAGGATATCTTCCGCCACGTCGTAATCTCTAGGCTTGAATTTATTGACCACCGCGTCTTTGGGAATCCCGGCCTTGGTTAAGCGCTCGTGGGCCTTTTTCACCAGGCCCTGCCACTTCTTCTCTTGTTCTTTCTGCCAGCCGGCCACCAACCGTTGCCGGGATTCTTTTTCTTTTTCCTCCAGGATGTGACCGTCATCCCAGAAAGCCGGCGGCAGACCTGACAAAATATGGAGCAGCGTCACCTGCCCCCCCGGGATGTGACCGAAGGCTTCGGCCACGTATTCTACGGCGCGCCAGGCCCCTTCCGAACTATCCAGGGCGATTACTACCTTATGGGCCATGACTGTCTCCTTTTGAGTAGATTGCAATAAAGGTAATCACCCCGGGGAGGCGATGTCAACCGCAGGGATTGGCGAAAAGTCTTTAAACGGGTGGAAGCGACACCGGCTCTTTTGCCGGCGGGAAAGGCGCGGTCCAGGGCGCCGAGGGCCCGGCCAGGCCGTGATCATCATCTCCGGTTGATTCCAATACAAAATCCTTGCAATGTCACCCCCTTGGCCATAAAATCCCCAGGTAAGAACCATGGTTATGGATCAGAAAGACGACCCCTTCTATAGTCCCCCCGACACCGGCCAGGTTGACCGCTTGCTGGCCACCATCGAGTTCTCCAAAGCCTTGGTGAGCGCCTACGACATGGAGACGCTCCTCACCGCCATCCTGGAGCGCATCAAGGGCATCATCCCCGCCCAGAACTGGTCCTTGCTGCTGATCGATCCCCCAACCGGAGAACTGTATTTCGCGGTGATCGTGGGACTGGCCCCGGAGACGGTGAAGGATATCCGCCTGAAGCCCGGGGAAGGGATCGCCGGGACCGTGGCTCAGACGGGAAAACCGATCTTTATCCCCGACGTGGACCAGGACCCCCGCTTTGCCGCCCGGGTGGATATGCACACGGGCTTCGAGACCCGCTCCATCATCGCCCTGCCCCTGCTCATCCGGGGGAAAGTAATCGGGGTGTTTGAAGTGATTAACGTGGCGGAAGAGAGATTTTTCCGGGAAAAGTACCTGCCCCACCTGACTGTTTTGGCGGATTATGTGGCCATTGCGGTGGACAACGTCCATAATTTGCAGAAGCTCGAAGCCCGCACCTTTATCGACGAGGTGACGGGGTTCTTCAATACCCGGTATCTCATCCACGAACTGGACCGCCTTATCCCCCAGCTCCTTCAACAGGGAGAACATTTTTCCGTGGTCTTTCTGGACCTGGACAACTTCAAGACGGTGGTGGACAGCCACGGGCATCTCAGGGGCAGCAAGGTCCTGGGCCAGGTGGCTCGGGTGATTCATGGAGTGCTGGGGCCGGACGACAGCCTGGTGCGCTATGGCGGCGATGAGTTCATCATCTTGATGCCCCGGCGGTCCCCGTCGGGCGCCCTGGAGGTCACCCGCTGCCTGCGCCGGAGCCTCAACCAGACCGTTTTCCTGCAAGATGAGGGGTTGTCGGTCCAGCTAACGGCCAGCTACGGCATCGCCTCCCTGCCGGAAGACGCCCAGGACCGGGAGAAGCTGCTGCTCATTGCTGACCGGGCCATGTTCGGCAGCAAAGGCCGGGGCCGGGACCGCATCATGGTAGGCCGGGACCTGATCCCGGTTGAGGATGAGTGATACAGCTTTTTTCGAAGCTGCCGTCAAACAGGTAAACGCCACTTCCGGAGAAAATCCACTATAGGGCGGCCCGTGGCCGCCGAAAAGCATCGGGACGGCATGCACGGCACGCCCTACATAGGTAAAAATAACCCCACGGGAAAGGAACTTTGATGCCACCCCCGGTAACGCTGAACTTGTTGAGAATATTTGGTCATCAGGATTGGCTGGCGTTTGGCGTTAGAGATAGGATTATCAGATATTTCGTTAATCCGGAT
>JAGVPN010000213.1 GCA_020052215.1 Syntrophobacterales bacterium | reverse complement strand
CGTCTGCATCAAACAGGTGCCCGAAACCCAGGAAGTGCGCCTGGACCCGGTGACCCATACCCTGAAGCGCGAGGGGATTGCGGCCATCATCAACCCCTTTGACCTCTACGCCCTGGAAGAGGGGCTGCGGGTCAAGGACGCCCACGGCGGCACGGTGACGGTCATCACCATGGGGCCGCCCCAGGCCGAAGCGGCTTTACGAGAGGCCCTGGGCTTCGGGGCCGACGCCGCGGTGCTTTTGTCTGATAAGGCCTTTGCCGGGGCCGACACCTGGGCCACGGCGCTGACCCTGGCCCGGGCCGTGGAAAAGCTGGGCGGCGCTGACCTGATCTTCTGCGGCAAGCAGGCCATTGACGGCGACACCGCCCAGGTGGGCCCCATGCTGGCCACCATCCTGGACATCCCTTACGTGGCCTGGGCCCGGAAACTGGCGTTCAATGACGGCGGGGCCGTCACGGTGGAGCGCCTCCTGGACCACGGCTATGACGCGGTGGAGACGAGCTTGCCAGCCCTGGTTACGGTGATCAAGGAGATCAACGAACCCCGGGTGCCGTCTTTCAAGGCCAAACTCAAGGCCAAGAAAGCCGCCATCCCGGTGTGGGGCATCAACGATCTCGGACTGGATGCCGCAGACGTGGGGTTGAGCGGCTCCTTCACCCAGGTGGTGAAGGTCTTCCCGCCGCCCGCCCGGGGCAAGTCGGAAATCTGGACCGGCGCCCCCGAGGAGTTGGCGGCCCGGTTGTGGCAGCGGCTGAAAGAGCAAAGCAAGGCGCAATTGTAGGGCGCACCTGCGGGTGCGTCCAACCTGAGGGCGGACACACAGGTCCGCCCCTACGAAAAATATCAGATATTTTGGTCCTCTCTCCCAAGCCCAGCTTGGGAGCCGGAAAAAATGGTGCGTGAGACGCACCCTACGAAAAGCTGACTGCTGAAAGCTTCTCCTCCATGGCCTTACAGGAACAATTCGAGACAACCGGGGAATACTTCTTCAGGTGGAGAAGTTATCTGCCATTGGTCATGGCCGTGTTGTTTATCCTGGCCCTGGCGCAATTCCGGTATCCGTTTGCCGACCGCCGCCTGGATCTGGCCTGGGACGGCGGTTGTTTGGCGCTGGCGCTCCTGGGCCAAATAGTCCGCTTCTTTACCGTGGGGTTTGTCCCCCGGGGGACTTCGGGCCGCAATACCAAAGGCCAGGTGGCGGAGGCCCTGAACACCACCGGCATGTATGCCGTGGTGCGGAACCCCATTTATTTGGGCAACTTTATCATCTGGTTCGGGCTGTCGCTGTTCATGAAGTCGGTGTGGTTTACCACGATTATCACCCTGTTTTTTACGATCTTCTATGAACGGATCATCTTTCGGGAAGAAGCCTTTTTACGGGAGAAATTCGGCGATGCCTTTAAACAGTGGGCCGATGCGACCCCCGCCATTATCCCGAAGTTCAGGAATTGGCGGCCGCCGTCCCTGCCTTTTTCCTGGAAATCGGCCATTAACCGGGAATACGGCACTTTTTTCGCCGTCATCGCCACCTTTACGGTCCTGGAATTGCTGGCCGGTTTGTTCAACCATGGAAAATTGCTGATAGATGCCATCTGGATCAAACTCTTTATTTTCAGTGGGGTCCTCTATCTGACGATAAGGTATCTGAAGAAAAAGACCAAAGTGTTGGCCACAGAGGGCAGGTAAAGTAGGGGCGCACCTGCGTGTGCGCCCTCAGGGGGGACACATAGGTCCCCCCCTACAAAAATTGTCACATTGACCTTCAATCGGTTTAATAACAACTGATAAACCTTTTCAGGGGATATGAATCTAATCTTTTTCGCCGACAGATGTATCGCCTGCGGCCAGTGTGTGGAAGCCTGCCCGTTCGGGGTCTTACGGATGGAGGGTGAAACCCTGGTCATCGGCGACGGCTGCAATCTTTGCGGCGCCTGCGTCGAGGTCTGCGAGGTGGAGGCCCTGGCCGTGCCCGAAACCGAGGGTCTGGCGCCCCGGCCCGAAACGCCGCCCGACGGCGTCTGGGTCTTCGCGGAACAGCGCCGGGGTGAGTTGGCCCCGGTGACCATTGAACTCCTGGGGGAAGCCCGGCGCCTGGCCGAAGTTTTAGGGGTCAAGGTGGCCGCGGTCCTGTTGGGGGACGGGGTGGCGCCCCTGAGCGAGGCCCTGCTCACCGCCGGGGCTCACCAGGTCTACCTGGCGGAGCACCCGCTTTTACAAGATTTTCTGGAAGAGACCTATGCCGCGGCCTTGAGCGAGCTGGCCCGAAAATTTCAACCCGAAATCATCCTGGCAGGGGCCACCTACCTGGGGCGGGCCTTTATCCCCCAGGTGGCCGCGGCGCTCAAAACCGGCCTCACCGCGGACTGCACCGCCTTTGCCATCGACCCGGACCAACGCCTCTTGCTCCAGACCCGCCCGGCTTTCGGGGGCAATATCATGGCCACCATCATCACTCCCCGGACCTACCCCCAGATGGCCACGGCCCGGCCCGGGGTGTTTAAGCCGGCTCTGCCGACGGCCGCCCCCACCGGGGAAGTGGTCCGGGTGGATCTGGCCGCGCTGGGGAAATCGCCTCGCAGCCGTTTTGTGGGCACCGTGGCGGAAATCAAGGAGCGCATCCCCCTCAACGCCGCGGAGGTCATCGTGGCCGGGGGCCGGGGCCTGAAAGAGGCCAAGCAGGTCAAGCTGCTGGAAGAACTGGCTGATTTGCTGGGGGGCGCAGTAGGCGCCACCCGGGCCGCGGTGGACGCCGGCTGGATTCCTTACGCCCAGCAGATCGGCCAGACCGGCAAGACCGTCTCCCCCAAGCTCTACATCGCCTGCGGAATTTCCGGCGCCAGCCAGCACGTGGTGGGGATGCAATCCTCCGATGTCATCGTGGCCATCAACAAAGACCCGCAGGCGCCCATCTTTCAGGTGGCCGATGTGGGCCTGGTGGGGGACCTGTTCGAGATTGTTCCGGCCCTGATCCAGGAAATCAAGAAGGACCGGGGCTGAGAGAGCTTTCAGCGGTCAGCTTTCATCTATCAGCTAAACCACCATGGCTGCTTGGGGCCACCTCCAACCTTGAAGTTCGTTGTAGGGGCGGTTCGCGAACCGCCCCTACGGGTGGCCTTTCACGGTAAAGCCAGGCGGTGGTGAACATGCCTTACTTCGGCGTTTTTGCGAAAATTCTTCAAACCGGCTATTGAAGGGGCTGTACGTGAAAAAAAGTATAAGAAACCCCTTTCATTTTCGGCGAATTCGTTCTATGTAATTAAGCCAGCAGACCTAGGCGTCCCCAGGTGGAGCTTGAGGTTTGCCCAGGGTCCGATCCGGCGGTCAACCGGGCGCCCAGCCAGACGATATGATGAATGATAATTCCCGCATAGCATTGGTGACCGGCGGCGCCCGGGGTATAGGCCGGGCCATTGCCCTGGCCCTGGCCCAACCGGGCCTGACCATCTATCTCAACGACGTGGTCTTAGGCGAGGAAGCCGTCAGGACCCAACAAGAGGTGGAGGCCAAAGGCGCTGCGGCCCGGTTGGTGGAATTCAATGTGGCCGATGCCGCGGCGGTCAACCAGGGCCTGGATTACATCCTCAAAGAGAGCGGACGCCTGGATATCCTGGTGAATAATGCCGGCATCACCCGGGACAACCTCATCGTCCGCATGAAAGAGACCGAATGGGACGCGGTCCTGGGGGTCAATCTCAAGGGCGCCTTTAATTGTATCCGGGCCGTGAGCCGGCCCATGGTCAAGCAGCGGGGCGGACGCATCATCAACATCAGTTCGGTGGTGGGCGTTATGGGAAACGCCGGCCAGGCCAACTACGTGGCCTCCAAGGCCGGCCTGATCGGGCTCACCAAGACGGTGGCCCGGGAACTGGCCTCCCGGAACATCACGGTCAACGCCGTGGCTCCGGGTTTTATCCAGACTGAAATGACCGAGGCCTTACCGGAAGTCACCCGGAACCTGATGTTGGCCCAAATCCCTTTGGGTCGCTTCGGCACCTCGGAAGAGGTGGCCCAGGCGGTGGCTTTCCTGGCTTCTGATGCCGCAACCTACATCACCGGTCAGGTGATTCATGTCAACGGCGGAATGCTGATGGTTTAAGAAAATAGGAGGTTTTTGGACAATGGGAGCAATTGACGAAAAGGTGATCGACATAATCGTGGACAAATTGGGGGTGGACCGGTCCGAGGCCACGCCCGAAGCCGTGTTCGTCGATGACCTGGGGGCCGATTCCCTGGACCTGGTGGAATTGATCATGGCCATGGAAGAAGAATTCGGCATGGAAATCGCTGATGAGGACGCGGAAAAACTAAGGACTGTTCAGGATGTCATCAGTTTCATCTCCGCCCGGGCCGGCTGAGCCGGAAACCATCGCCATCGGCTGCGATCACGCCGGCCATGGGTTGAAACAGGAAATCCTCAAATTATTGCACGAGCTTAAGGTGCCCTACGTGGACCTCGGCTGCGCCAGCCCGGATGAATCGGTGCATTATCCGCAGTATGGCAAAAAAGTGGTGGAAGCGGTGTTGGCGCGGCCCCACACCCGGGGTATACTTATATGTGGCACCGGCCTGGGCATGAGTATCATGGCCAACCGCTTCCCCGGCATCCGGGCCGCCCTGTGTCATGATGTCTTTAGCGCCACCATGAGCCGCCGCCACAATGACGCCAACCTGCTGGTTATGGGAGGCCGCGTCATCGGGGTCGACCTGGGGAAGGAAATTGTCCGGGTCTGGCTCGATACGCCGTTTGATGGCGGCCGCCACCAGGAGCGTTTGGATCTACTTGAACGATTAGCCCAAGAGGCCTGACCGGCAGGAGTTTTAACTGGATGGAAGACCTGGCCCGCACTGACCCTGAAATTTTTGCTGTCATCGAACGTGAGCGCCAGCGCCAGCTGAACAAGTTGGAGATGATTGCCTCCGAAAACTTCATCAGCGGCGCGGTGTTGCAGGCCCAGGGCTCCATTTTGACCCATAAATACGCCGAGGGCTATCCAGGCCGGCGCTTTTATGGCGGTTGCGAATATGTGGATACCGCGGAAAACCTGGCCCTGAGTCGGGTCAAGGAGCTCTTCGGGGCGACCTACGCCAATGTGCAGCCCCATTCCGGCACCCAGGCCAATATGGCCGTCTATTTTTCCTTCCTTAAGCCCGGTGATACCATTTTGGGCATGGACCTGGCCCATGGCGGCCATTTGAGCCACGGCGCCCCGGTGAATTTTTCCGGGCGCCTCTACCACGCCGTAACCTACGGCGTGGATCGCCACACCGAAGAAGTCGATTTTGAGGTGGTGGCGGAGTTAGCCCGCCAGCACCACCCCAAGCTGATCGTCGCTGGGGCCAGCGCCTATCCCCGGACCCTGGATTTTGACCGTTTCAGCGAAATTGCCCGGGAGGTGGGGGCGTATCTCATGGTGGATATGGCCCATATCGCCGGGTTGATCGCCGCCGGGATTCACCCCAATCCGGTGCCCTGCGCGGATTTCGTCACCTCAACCACCCACAAGACCCTGCGCGGCCCCCGGGGCGGCCTCATCCTGGCCCAACCCCAATACGGCAAGTCGTTGGACAGCCAGATCTTCCCGGGGATCCAGGGCGGCCCCCTCATGCACATCATCTCGGCCAAGGCGGTGGCCTTCAAGGAAGCCCTGGGGCCTTCTTTCCGGCGCTACCAGGAGCAGATCGTGGCCAATGCCCGGATCCTGGCCCGGGAATTTATCAAGCAAGGATACCGCCTGGTGGCAGGCGGGACCGACACTCATCTCATCCTGTTGGACCTCACTCCCAACGGCCTCACCGGTCGGGAGGCGGAAGAGGCCCTGGATCAAGCCGGCATCACGGTCAACAAGAACTCCATCCCCTTCGACCAGCGCTCGCCTCGCACCACCAGCGGTATCCGTATCGGCACCCCGGCCTTGACCACCCGGGGCATGAAGGAGCCGGAGATGGAGATTATCGCCGGACTCATTCACCAGGCCCTGTCGGCAACCACGGATACGCCCCGGCTACAGAAATTGGAAGCGCAGGTAAAAGAACTCTGCCGGAGTTTTCCGCTGCTGTTTGCCGAGGAATGGCTGATGGACCAACCGGGGCCGTCTTGCGCCGCCAGCGGCTCCTTCTGAGTTGAGCCTGCCTAAAAACCAGCGATTCCCCGGCTGACCTTCTTGGG
>JAGVPN010000022.1 GCA_020052215.1 Syntrophobacterales bacterium | reverse complement strand
GGGAGACGTGGTGGTGGGGAACATCGGCTCCGAAAGCCGGGCCAAATACGGCATCATTGGCTCTGCGGTGAATCTGACCCACCGTATCCAGGGCCAGGCCCAGGCCGGCGAGGTGGTGGTTTCCGAGATGGTCTTTCACCATTCCCAAAAGACCCTGGCAGTAAAAAGGACCTTTGAGACCATGCTCAAAGGCATCGCCCACCCGGTGACGCTCTATGTCGTGGAAAGCATGGGAAGCGAAACCTGAAAGACGGCCCGAAAACAACCGCCGTTTGATCGGCGCGGGCTTTGGCTCTTTCCTGGCCACCATCTTGAAGCTGAAACCGCGTGATCGGCGCATCCTGGTCTTGGCGGGAGCGGCCGGTGGTCTTCGGCTCCTCCGTCTTCATGGGCGCCATGCTGGGAGGGGCCTTCGGCTTTCTGGGTCATCAACTGGCGCCGGGCTGGGTTATCCACCCCGATTCTTTTGTCCTGGTGGGCATAGGAGGGTTTTTTGCCGGGTGGCAAAGGTGCCGGTGTCCTCCATCATCATGGCACGTGAGATGTGCGCCAGTTACACTCTATTAGTACCCTTGATGCTGGTGTCCACCATCTCCTACCTGCTGTTGGGCAGGGTCAGCCTGTATGAAAAACAAGTAGTTACCAGGTTGGCCTCTCCGGCCCATATGACCGAGTTCGCCCGGGGTCTGTTGGAAGAGATGTACGTTGCGGACGTGGTAAAACCGCAGCCGGTGGTGGTGGTTGGGGAGAAGATGCCCCTCGGCCAGCTCATCGAAGTTATGGCGAATTCCCAGCAAATTTACTTCCCAGTGGTTGATTGGGGTGGCAGAGTGACGGGCATTCTCTCCATAAGCGATATCCGGGAAGTGATGTTCGAGGAGAGCGTTCACCACCTGATTGTCGCTAAGGATGTGGCCACTCCGAATGTGGTAAGGGTATTTGGGCAAGATTCATTGCAGGGGGCTCTGGATAAGATGGTTCTGTTAAACGTGGACGAATTGCCGGTCGTGAAGGAAGAGGCCCCGGACGAGATCATCGCTATGATCTCCAAACGAGATATCATCGGTTATTACCATTCGCGAACCGGGACAGTGAGGCCATAGGTATGGGAAACTTTTGGGAAACTTCTCAAAAAACTGGCTGATTTAGGGGTGTGTGATCATGCTAACTACTTGATATAACTGGCGCGCCTGGGAGGATTCGAACCTCCGACCGACGGATTAGAAGTCCGTTGCTCTGTCCCCTGAGCTACAGGCGCATTGTGGGTTTCCGGGCTTGCGATATTCCCTGGTGTCACTATAGGTGTCATTGCGTCAGATTTTCTCTCCCACCAGGGCTTTCAATTCTTCCTTACTCACAGTGTTATATCGCTTGAAAACGGTCCTGGTTTTATGACCGGTCGCCGCCATTATACGAAAGTAGTCATGCCCCTGCAACCGCCAGTTATTGATAGCGGTATGTCTCAAATCGTCAAAGGTGAAGTCCTCTATCCCCGCCCCCTTGCAGGCCGTGGTGAACCCCCTTTTAATGGCCCCGATTTGCCGCCCGGCATAGGTGAACACCTTCACCGCCGGTAAGCCTCTGGGCATGGCCTTGAACATCTCCACCAGTTCACGGGTAAGGGGCACAAAGCGGGGGGCACTCGTTTTTGTGTCCCACGCTTCCAGCTTGATAAACCCTTCCTTACACGTCCACCTGTCCCCGGGTCAAATTAAGGATTTCCCCCTGCCTCATACCGGTGTGGTAAGCCACCGCCACCACGGGCTTTAGATGCGCCGGGCAATGGGGCCAACAGCCGGATATATTCATCCGGGCTTAAACTCCGGTTCCGTTCATTATTTTCTTCTCAGAGCTTCACCCCTTGGGCCGGGTTCTCTTCCGCCTTGTCGTTCTTTATCGCTTTGGCAAAGATGGTTTTGAAAACGGCCAACTCCCGGTTTACCGATGCGGGCTTTGTGGGGCCATAGCTAAGGTCCGAGGGCAGTAACATTGCGTTCAGATGACGATAAAGCTCACCTGCCGCTATGCAGAGCAGCGGAATAGCGGTCAGGTGCAGCGCCTTGTTAGCCAGAGATGTATGGATTATCTGGGAGATGGATAATTTCGTAATTATTTTTAGCAAGCTGCTGGAGCAATTCTTTGGATGGTTCTTTCTTGAAAATCATTGCTGCAATAATTCCGTAATCCATGACGCCTATCTTGCATAAATTATTTGCAATACTAATAAGTAATCTTACTTTCTTTTGTAATGGACCCTTCTCTGAAAGCTTTTCATACTCAACGCCTGCAAAATAGGCATCATTAATTCCTTTGAAGGCTACTATTTTGTAATTTAGTCCTAATGCAACTTTCTCAATCTCTCTTCTCGAAATGCAGAACACATAATTACCCGACTCCTCAAAAGAGTGTCGATTGTTGATGTTTTTACGGAGCAAATATTTTACAATATTTTTCAATTTTTTAAATAATATTTCAGATATCTTATTGTTAATGTAATTATCATTTGGCTCGATCAATATTACTCCTTTGTTTGCCACTCGCAACATTTCATAAAGCGCAAGCATCGGCCTCGGAAAATGATGATAAGACTCTTTGCAAAAAACATAATCAAATTCTGAATCTTGAAATGATAATGACTCAGCATTCTCCTTCTTGTACTCAGAAATATATCCAATATCTTTTGCTTCTTTTAACAGATAATCCGATATGTCAGACGATAAAGCTTCACAACCTTTTCCTAAAATATAATTGGCATCTTTGCCATATCTGCCATCGCCTACAGTAAGCCACTTTGCCTTCGGATCAGCTATTAAGATAGGGTCAAGTAGCTGGTACATACGTTGATGACGCCATGCATCAACTGTGTCTTTCTCGAACCATGTTTTTGCATGTGCTTCTTTATTGCCGCCGTAGCTATATTCCGCAAAGTGTTCATAATGTTGCCGATAGCTTTTTTCTTGAAAAGTTTCTTTGGAACTCATTGCAAATATCTCCTTTGATTGTACTGGCTAACAATAATTAAATTGATCCGCATAAGATGCGGAGATTAGGTCCACCATCGATCAAGTCATAAATAACGCATGTCGCAACACCCATATTTGCAGCCAATTACAACTGCTTCCTCGTATAGTTGGACTGTTGGGCTTCGGAAACCCCCGCATTTATCAGTAGAGGCCGGGTAGCCCATTTCAGACTAGATGCACACGCTGAAGCAGTTTGTGGTATGGGTGGCTGTGGCCATTGAGGCAGTGAATCATAAACTGAGATTATTCGGCAACCTTGGCCACCGCAGTCAAAAAATAATTTTGGAACTTTCCATCCCGGGTTTGATCCCGAAGAAATTCCTCTTTTTGTAGCCCAATCGCCTTGCTGAATGCAAGGTAGCACAAGTTTCCTCCAGAATGTATCTTTTTTGCAGATTTTAAACATCCCACCCCCTTGGTTCGCAGATTCTGGGGCGCGATCTATGAACCCCAGGCCGGGTGGAATCGCTCCCGCTTTGCGTGTCCACTTTTTAAAGCGCCCCGGCCAGAAATTACTTGACATAGGGTGGGATAAATGATGATACCTGAAACATCTAACAACCGTAAGAAAGCCTGCCCCGGACCACTTGCCGCGCCGTTTTTCCCCTACCTACCCCAGACCGGCAACGTGGGCCGGGAAAGCGCACCCTAAGGCCAAGGAGTCCAGCTCTTTTTCTCCCGGTGGCCTGATTAGCCGAGATGGCGGGATATGGCGGGTGCTTCGAGAGTTGAATCGGCTGCAGTCACGCCAAGGTTAGAGGCTTAACCTGCCAGCCTGATGGGGTTGGGCAATCATGAATTGTCCGGCAATGCCGGGGTATTCATGGGGACCGGGCCTCTGATTCTTCGACCGTTTAATCGCCAGCGAGCTTTGCCTCCCACAAGGAGTAATTGATGGGACAGGATGGGAAACCTCCCAAGGAAACTCCGGTTCTCCGAAAACAAGCCGAAGCCAGTCTGCCATTCGAGGCGCCAGGGTTTCAAGAGTTGTCCCGGGATGAAATGCGCGCCCTGGTGCAGGAGTTGCAAGTGCATCAGATTGAATCAGAAATGCAAAATGAGACCTTGCGCCAGGCTCAAACCTCGTTGGAAGCAGCCAATAGAAAATACCGCGATTTTTATGACTTCGCCCCGATGGGGTTCCTGACCCTCACTGAATCCGGCCTGATCCGGGAAGTCAACCTGACCGCAGCCAGCCAATTAGGAGTAACCAGGCGCCACCTGGTCGATAAACCCTTCCAGTTCTTTAAAGAAGACGAAGATAGAGACCGCTTTCACCTCTGCCTCAGGCGGGTTTTCCAGGAGCCGGGGCCACAGCACTGTGAGATAAAGCTGCAACGGCCGGATGGGGGGAGTCTTTTCGCCCGCCTGGACAGCATCGCCTTAAGCGAAGTCGGCGGCGAAAAGGTGTGCCGCACGTCCATCACCGACATCGGCGACCTGAAGCAGGCGGAACAGAAGCTGCAAGCGAGTGAAAGGCTGTTTGCGTCCTTCATGGGGCACCTGCCCGGCGTGGCCGTCATCCGGGATCTCGAAGGGCGCTATCTCTTTGCCAACGCCGCCTGGGAGCAGGCCTTTCAGAAAAGCCGGGAGGAGTGGCTGGGAAAAACCTCTGAAGAACTATGGCCACCCGAAGTGGCCGCAAAATTCAAGGAGCATGACCGGTTAGTCATGGAGAGCGGGGAAACGCTGCGGACCCTGGGCTCCCTGCATCACCCCGACGGCCTGCGTCACTGGATTTCCTACCGGTTTCCCATCGTCGATCAAGATGGGCGGCCGGTGATGATCGGCCTCAATGCCATCGATGTTACCGAGGCCATGGCAACCAAGGCGCGGCTGGAGCAATTGCTGACTTCTGGCCCAGCCGCTATTTATACTGTTGAAGCCAAGGGGAATTTTGCTCCTACCTATATAAGCGATAACGTCAGGGGACTGGTGGGTTGGGAGCCCCGGCAATTTCTGGAAACCCCCCGGTTCTGGATCAAGCACGTGCACCCCGAAGACCGGCGCCTGGTGCTCCAGCGGGTGGAAATGCCGTGGCCCGAAGACCACCGGACCTTTGAATACCGCTTCCTGGCCGAGGACGGCGCCTATCGCTGGATGCACGATGAAATCAGGCTGCTGCGGGATGCCGACGGCAAGCCGGTGGAAATCGTCGGCGCCTGGATGGACATCACGGCGCGTAAGCGGATGGAAGAGACGCTGCGGGTTTCGCTGCGCTTCCTGGAAATTGTGCATAATTATAAGGATATCCACTCTCTGTTAACCGCCTTTGTGTCTGAGATCAAGGACTACACCGGTTGTGAGGCGGTGGGCATCCGGGTGGTCGATGCCGCCGGCGAAATTCCCTACCAGGCCTATAATGGTTTCGGTCAGCAATTATATGGATCGGAAAGCCCCTTATCCATCAGAACCGATCGCTGCATGTGTACTAACGTGGTCAAAGGTGAATGTAATTCCGAGTTGCCCTTTTATACTGCCGGCGGCTCTTTTTGCATGAACCACACGACCCGATCCCTGGCCGCGGCTTCGGAAAAGGATCAGTGGCATACCCGCAACGTTTGCAACCTGGAAGGTTATGAGTCCGTGGCCATGATTCCCATTCGCTGGGGAGACCAAATCCTGGGCTTGATTCATATTGCTGATCCGCGGGAGAACATGGTGTCCCTGGAGTTGGTGAAGGTGTTGGAGAAGGCGGCGATGCAATTAGGGACGGCCTTAGAGAGGGTGAGAGCTGAGGAAGCGCTGCGGGAAAGTGAGGGGAAATACCGGCTGCTGGTCAATCAAATCCCGGCCATAGTATTTAAGGGTTATGCAGATTGGCGGGTGGATTTTCTGGATCGAAGAGTTGAAGAACTTACTGGTTACAATAAAGAAGATTTCGATTCGGGCAAAGTCAAATGGTGTGACCTTATTCCCGGCGATGACCTCGATTACGCCCAAAGAGTTTTTATTGAGGCCCTAAAGACTGACAAGTCTTACGTGCGGGAACACCGTATCAGGAGAAAAGATGGGAAGATTCGCTGGGTCCAGTGTCGCGGACAAATATTCTGCGATGCCGAAGGGAAAGTTGACCACATCAGCGGTGTAACCTTTGACATCACGGCGCGTAAGGAAGCGGAAACCATAATCCACAAAGAGCGCCAGCGATTCTTTTCCCTGTTGGATATGCTGCCGGCCACGGTCTGTCTGGTGGCGCCGGACTTTACCTTGCCGTTCGCCAACCGCCAATTCCGGGAGATCTTCGGAGCCCCCCAGGGCCGCAGTTGTTATGAACTTTCTTATGGCAGACAGACGCCGTGCGATGAGTGCACGGCCGCGAAAATCCTGGAAACCCAGAAGCCGATGGAGTGGGAGCGAACCACCCCCCAAGGCCGGACCTACCAGATCTACAATTATCCCTTTGCCGACATTGACGGCTCCCCCATGGTCCTGAAACTGGGGATGGACATCACCGAGCGCAAGGCCCTGGAGGCCCAGCTCCTGGAGGCCCAGAAGATGGAGGCGGTGGGGCGGCTGGCCGGCGGCGTGGCCCACGATTTCAACAACCTCTTGATGGCCATCATGGGCTACGGCGAACTCATCCGGTCCAGCCTCATTGAAGATGACCCCCTTTATAAGTATAGCGAAGATATCCTCAAGGCCAGCGAACGGGCCGCGTCTTTGACCCAACAGTTGCTGGCCTTCAGCCGCCGGCAGGTGATGCAGCCCCAGGTGATCAATCTCAACCTGGTGGCGGCCGACCTGGAGAAGATGCTGGGGCGTCTCATCGGGGAACACATCGACCTGGACATCGTGGCGGACCCCGACCTGGGGGCGGTGAAAGCCGACCCCGGCCAGATAGGCCAGATCATCATGAACCTGGCGGTCAACGCCCGGGATGCCATGCCCACGGGCGGCCGGCTTATCCTGTCGACGGCCAATGTCGAGTTTGCCGCCAGCCACAAGTGCTACATTGAGGCGGCCCCGCCGGGACGTTACGTCAGTCTGGCGGTGAGCGACACCGGCAGCGGCATGGATGCGGAGACCCTGGATCACATCTTCGAGCCGTTCTTCACCACGAAAGAGATGGGCAAAGGCACCGGCCTGGGGCTGCCCATGGTTTATGGGATTGTCAAGCAAAACCTGGGTTATCTCGAGTTGGAGAGCCGCCCCGGCCAGGGCACCACGTTTAAGATCTATCTGCCGCGCCTCGAGGCGGCGGCAGTGGTGGCCCCCGGGACCAGGACGACGCCGATGGCCAAGCTGGAAGGGTCCGAAACCATTCTGGTGGTGGAAGATGAAGACGCACTCCGGACTTTGCTGTGCCGGTTTTTTCGCCTGTATGGGTATAACGTCATGGAGGCCCGGCACGGGGGCGAGGCCCTGTTGCTCTGTGAACGGTACCCGGGGCCCATCCACCTCATGGTAACCGATGTGGTGATGCCCCAGATGAGCGGCAAGGAGTTGGCCGACCGTCTGACCCCTTTGCATCCTGAAATGACGGTGTTCTTCATGTCGGGCTACACCGACAGCGACCTTACCGCCTACGGGGCGCCGGAATCACCGCAGCATTTTATGCCCAAGCCTTTCCGGCCCATGGACCTGGTGCAAAAGGTGCGGGATCTTCTGGACGCCTCCCAGGGGTTCAGGGCTGAGCCCCCGCCTCCTTAAAGGTTCAGGCCAACGATCATTTCCTACGGACACAACGAAAGATAAAAAATGGCTGGTGTTGGTGGGGCGCCCGTCCCTGGCCGCCGCTCGCTGGCGGGCACGGAGGCCCGCCCCACCGAGCTATTTTTATATAAATCTGCGCTCAAAAAGGTAATCTCCCTTCGTAGCGTCTTATACCAAGTTGCCGTCATAGAGGTAATTCTGGCTTTATGGTTGCAACCACCGTAGGGGCGGTTCGCGAACCGCCCCTACAATTCGGATTATTACTTGTTTGACGGCAACTTGGTCTTATACCAAGTTGCAATCAAAAGGTAATTATTGGTAGCCGCAGGCTTTAGCCTGCGCCTGCACAGGCTGGAAAGCCTGTGCTACCATTTGAGTGCGAAGTGGTAT
>JAGVPN010000305.1 GCA_020052215.1 Syntrophobacterales bacterium | reverse complement strand
CTGGCGATGGTGAGCTCACCACCTTGGGGCATGGCCTCCAGGGCGTTTTTGAACAGGTTGATGAGCACCTGGTGCACCTGCAGGCGGTCTCGCAGGGGTGGGTGCAGATGCGGCCCAGGATGCCGGGGAAGGGGCAGCGCTCCAGGACTACGGCCAGGGCTTCGGCCAGGTTGCCTTGCTGCATAAAGCGCAGTTTTTCCCGCACCCGGATGTCCAGGGGGCAGGCGGCCTGGCAGGGAGGGGGCTCTTCGCCGATGCACTCGGCCAAAATCTTATCCGACCAGTGGGCCGGGGAATTATCTGGAGGTTCCATGGCGAGGGTTGTTACTGCCGCTGCACGAAGTTCTGGGTGGCCCGGATCTCTTTCCCCAGGACGCTGACCCCTACCCCCAGATGGGTGTAGTTCGGGTTGAGGAGGTTGGCCCGGTGTCCCGGAGAAGTCATCCAGCTGTCCACGATGACCCGGGCCAGGAGTTTGCTGTCGGAATAATCATAGCCGTGGCCGCCCCAGATGTTTTCCCCGGTCCGGGCCAGGGTGCGGGAATAAGCCGGGACGATGCGATCCTGAGGGGCTTTGCCGTCCGGGTTAACATGGTTGAAGAAGTCCCGGGTCAGCATGTCGTTGCTGTGGGTCCGGGCGGTGGCCACCAGGGTGTCGTCCTTGTCCAGGGGCGACAGGTGAGATTTGCGGCGCGCTTCGTTGGTGAGTTGGTAGATCCGCCTCTCCACCTCCTTCAGGTAAAAGGGGTGTGCCTTTCCCCGAGGATTCTGCCTGACCCGCAGTTGGGCCCAGGCCGGCGGGAGGCCCAGGAGGAGGGTCAGCAGCAGGGCCAGGGCGACCGCAGGCTTTGGTGATCTCAACATCGTCGCCTTCTTGAAACGAAAATGGGGGAGGACAGGGACATCTTAACCGCGATGGCCCCGCGCTCCCCCAAAAACTTAGCACGTATTTTAGAGCTTGACAAACTCCTGGGCGCATTTTCCCCGGGCGCAGGCGGAACAGAGGCGATGCAGCACCTGTTTGCCCATCACCGTGTCGCGGTGAGAACTGACGTAGCCCAGGTAGCGGGCCGGCGGCAGGCGACCGCCTCGAAACCTGCGCGGTACTCATCCTCCTATCGCTGGGGGAGACGCCGCACCCGTCCACCAGACACAAATATGGTGCCAGATGCATAAAATTAAGTGTTTACAATATGTAGGGTAATCATGGCTATAACCCAGTGGGTTTATTGAACTTATCCCACTAAACCCACCGGAGTAGGGCAGGCCGTGAGCCTGCCCATCCCCAACCCCACCGGTTTAATCCCTTACCGGAGGGGCCTGTGAGCCTTAAAGCTGCCGCCTCAGCGGGACGCGTCTTGCGCGGTGGCCGCCAGCTGGGGGACGAGGTCGGACCAGCCCAGGGGCATGAAGTGAATCCCCTGAACCATGGGGGAGATTTCTTTGAGGAGCCGGGTGGCGATTGCCAAGGATTTGTCTTTGTAGCCCGCCTCCGGCACGCTGGCCATCTCGTCGATGAGGGCCTGGGGCACCTTGATCCCCGAGACGTGCTCGTTCATAAACTTGCCCATCTTGGGACTCTTGAGCAGCACCAGGCCGAACTGGATGGGCACTCCGAAGCCTTCGACTTTGCGGACAAAGGCCTCGAAGAGCTTGGGATCGTAGACCGCCTGGGTCTGAAAGAATTCCGCCCCCGCGGCAATCTTTTTTTCCATCTTGAGCAGCTGCAGGTCCAGGGGCTGGAAGTTGGGGTTGACCACCGCGCCCAGGGCCAGGTCGGAGGCGGCGGTGAGGTCGTTCCCCATCATGTCGTGGCCCTGGTTTAAGCCCCGGGCGATGTCCAGGAGCTGCACCGAGTCGATGTCAAAGACCCCTTTACCCGTGGGGTGATCGCCCAGCTTCAGGTGATCGCCGGTGAGACAGAGGACGTTGTCGATCCCCAGGGTGCAGGCGCTTAAAAGGTCCGACTGCAAGGCGATGCGGTTGCGGTCCCGGCAGGTGAGCTGGTAGATGGGCTCGAGGCCGGCATGTTTGAGGAGCACGCTGGCCGCCAGCGACCCCAGGCGCATGACCGCACTCTGGTTGTCGGTGACATTGATGGCGTGGACGTATGACTTAATGGTCGCGGCTTCAGCAATGAAGGCGGCATTATGGCCGTTCCGGGCGCAGCCTTTGACCGGCCCCACTTCGCTGGTGATGACAAACTCTTTATTCTTGAAGGCTTGCGTCAGCTTCATGCCACCCTCCCTTCCTTGATGTAAAGGGTCCGGGGTTTGGCCGCCTTGCTGTAATCTTTGGCGCCCACGAATTTCTTCAGAGTGTCCACCTCCCCCAGGGCCACCATGCGGTTATAGATCAGGACCCAGGCGCAGTCCCGGGCGGGATCGACCTCGCACTTGCCGTCTTCGGAACCGCCGCAGGGGCCGTTGAGCAGGCCCTTGGCGCACTTGGTGACCGGGCAGATGCCCCCGGTGTCGTTCAAGATGCAGTCGCCGCACTCCTGGCACTGCTCCACGGCCACCGTGCCGGGCACCGTGGTGTCCATGTGGCCCACCGAGTTGAGTCCGGTCTTGACCGGCAGGGTAAGGCCCAGGGTCTCGGTGACATAGCGGGTGATCTGGACGGCGCCGCCGCAGCCCAACACCAGGAGGGCGTCGCTGGCCTGGATTTGGTCTTTCAGGGGATCCAGTATCGGCTTGGCCTTGGCCATGTTGCAGGTGCGCTCCGGACTGGCTTCAAAAACGATTTCTTTACCCTGGGCTTTGAGTTCTTGAGCCAGGGCGGCCACTTCGTCACTGCCGCCGGTGAGGCAGACCTTGGCGCAGCCGTCGCAGCCCACCATGCCGATTTTTTGGAAACCTTGCAAGGCTGCCAAAATTTCGTCAAATGGCTTTTTCGCGGTTCCGATCATTGACAATCCTCCTTGTGCTTGGTCTGATCTCCGTTGATGTTCCTCTAATAAGCAAGAACTTTGCCAACCGAGGCAATAATTAGCCAATGTTCATATCCAGTGCAAATCATTACCATTTTTGCTATTGAACACATTTCTCTTGAGGGAAAACGTTAATCGTTTATAATTAACACATGTAAGCTGGCTAACTGTTAACCTTAACCGTGGCGTGGGAATTTGGGGTTACTGGCTGATCCCAGCCCGTGGCCAAGCCCAGCCTGGGCCGGGGGCGTCAAGCCTGGGAGGCAACCCGTTGGAAGGTAAGGAGAAAGCTCCGGAGGCCCTGTTTGTAGAAGGCCAGGAGCACTTTTGGAAGACCGTCATCGACACCATGATGGACGGCCTGCTGGTGGTGGACGTGGAGGGGGTGATCCTGTCCGTTAATCAGGCCATGGAGCACATTACCGGCTACAGCCGGGAGGAACTGGTCGGCCAGCCCTGCACCATCCTCAAGTGCAATACCTGCCTGGATTCCATCGTCATGGGCCGGAAAAAAGAGTGCGAGCTTTTCTGGCGGGGCCATGTCAGGCGGCGTAAGTGCACCCTGGAAAGAAAGGACGGCACGCCCTTGCCGGTGATGAAAAACGCCGCCATCCTGAAGGACCGCGCCGGCAAGGTGGTGGCCGGGGTGGAGAACCTCACCGACCTCAGCGAGGTGGAGGCCAAGGAACGGGTCATTTCGCACCTGCGCCTGGAACTCAGCCAAGACGCTTCCCACGAATCACCGGCCAAGTCTCCGGATATGATACAGTTGTTCATCTCCCGCCTGCGCCAGGAACTTGACCGGGAGGATGCCTTCCACGGCATTATCGGGAAGTCCCCGGTCATGGTGCAGTTGTTCATCCTGATTTCCAGCGCCGCCCAATCCGAGGCGCCGGTGGTGATCTACGGGGAGTCGGGCACCGGCAAAGAACTGGTGGCCGCGGCCATCCACCGCCTCAGTCCCAGGCACCAGGGGCCCTTCATCAAGGTGAACAGTGCCGCGCTGAATGAATCCTTATTAGAAAGCGAGCTCTTCGGCCACGTCAAAGGCGCCTTCACCGGCGCCGACCGCACCCGGGTGGGGCGCTTCGAGGCCGCCAACGGCGGGGACATCTTCCTGGACGAAATCGGGGACCTGCCCATGTCCACCCAGGCCAAGCTGCTCCGGGTGCT
>JAGVPN010000187.1 GCA_020052215.1 Syntrophobacterales bacterium | reverse complement strand
TGCAATCAAAAGGTAATTATTGGTAGCCGCAGGCTTTAGCCTGCGCCTGCACAGGCTGGAAAGCCTGTGCTACCATTTGAGTGCGAAGTGGTATTAATAGCGAAAAACCGCGGCCAGGAGCGATTCTCCCGGTACCTCGGCGGGCTCGACGGCAAAGACCGCCCCGCCGTGCAGCAGGGTTTGGGTGGCGGCCAGATCCAGGATGTCGAAGCTGCCGGGCTGGGCTTCCGGGTGGAGGAGGATCTCATCGGCGCCCGGGTCATAGTCCCCCCATTGCTGGCGGTCCACCGCCACGAACAGGCATTCCACCCGGCCGTGGTAGGCCGCGGGCACGATCTCCTTGGGGTCCTGGGAAGTTTTGCCGGTACCCGCCAGTTGCCGAAAGCGGGCCGCGGCCTTCTCCTGCTCCTGCCGGAAGTGCGGCTCCACCAGGGCCCAGGCCTGCCGGTGCAGATCGTCGGGGCTCACCCCTTGAGGGTTGCCGGTGATCCCCTCGCCCAGCAGGTGCTGATAAGTGTTGGTTTCCCGGTAAATGGGCAGTAGATACTCCACCCCGGCCAGGACCAGGGGGGCCTGTTCCTCCCGCAGGAAGTCTTGTAAACCCTGGTCAATCTGGCGGAAGTACCGCAGAATTTTGTCTTTGGCATCATCGGCGCTCTGGCCGTGAAACATGGCGGCCCGCTCTCCCCGGGAGCCGCCCACCCCGATGCCGGTGCGGAATTGCACCTGTTTTATCAGTTCCTCGTATTGCAGGGCGTCGGCCAGACTTTTGGGCACCCCCTCCAGGTCGTCGATGGCGCTGAGGCCAAAACGAGACCCCTCGAAGAGCCGGACTGCATTTTGGCTCAGGGCCAAAACAAAGAACTCATGGCCTCCCAGGAAGGCCAGGAGCGGCTTGAGATGAAAACGATGGGCCACCACCACCAGGGGCTCGAACGCGGTGGGCAACTGGTATTGGCGAAACCTGCCGGGAGAGAGGAACAGGGCCAGGCCGTCCCGCTTGTCTTTCCAGAAAGAAATGGTCCCCAGCAGCCTGGTGACCGGTTCCAGCAAAGACTCCGCCTCCGCCGGGCGCATACCATAGGCCTGGAGGGATTCCTGGGCCTGGCGGATCAAATTCTTCAGCCGGGTGCGATCTTGTTGATTTTCTGTGGGCAGGCGGTGGGTGGGCATATAGATCGACACACACGGCGCCTGGGGCGCAGTGGTGAGAGTTCTCAGCTCATCTCGGGTGAATACCTTCATATTCCCCTCCTTCCATAATCAATTCGGTGGCACGGGAACTCATGCCAAAGAGCAATCAAAAAACTATTATTTGTCATTCTGAGCGCAGCGAAGAATCTTTCTTTTTAAGCCGCAGAGATTCTTCACTCCGCGGTGCTCCGTTCAGATGACATGAATATTCAAGGTCTTTTGACTGCAACTTCGTATCAGGCGATGGGAAACCTCCTGGCGGGTAAAGGGGGTTGCCCCGGAACCCCAACCGCGGCTTACCCCTGTTTGGCGAGCTGCAAGACCTCCCGGATCATCTGGTTGGTGTAGCCCCACTCGTTATCGTACCAGCTCATGACCTTGACCAGGTCGCCGTCCACCACCTGGGTCATGCTGGGGTCGAAAATGGACGCATGGGGGTTCATGATGATATCGGAGGAGACGATGGGGTCGGTGGCGTATTCCAGGATATTTTTGTAGCGGCCGTCGGCCTCTTCTTTAAAAATCCGGTTGATTTCTTCCACCGTGGTGGGCCGCTCGGTCACGAACACCAGATCCGCCAGGGAGCCGGAGGGCACGGGACAGCGCACTGCCACGCCGTCGAATTTCCCCTTGAATTGGGGCAGGGTGTTGGTGGTGGCCACCGCCGCCCCGGTGGAAGTGGGCACCAGGTTGGCCGCCCCGGCCCGGCCCCGCCGAAATTTCTTGTTGGGCCCGTCGACGATGGCCTGGGAAGAGGTGTAGGCGTGGATGGTGGTCATGACCGCCTTTTTGACGCCGATCCGCCGGCCCATGATCTCCACCACCGGGGTGATGCAGTTGGTGGTGCAGGAGGCGCAGGAGACCATCCGGTCATCGGCCCCCGGCCGGGTGACGCCATGGACGATGGTGCAGATCTGGCCTCCCTTGGGCGGCGCCGACAGCACCGCATACTTGGCCCCGGCGGTGAGATGCTTGCTCAGTCCTTCCGACTGGGTGAACAGCCCGGTGCACTCCAGGGCGGTTTCCACTCCCAGATCTTTCCAGGGCAACTGGGCCGGATCCTTGACGCTCAGAAATTTAATGGACTTGCCGTTCACCACCAGCTTGTCGCCACTGGCGGTCACCCGATGCTTATATACGCCGTAGACGGTGTCATAATTCAACAGATAGGCCAGGTTATCCAGGTCCATGAGATCGTTGACCGCCACCAGTTCCAATTCGGGTTTATCCATAATGATCTTGAAAGCCGCCCTGCCGATCCGCCCCATGCCGTTAATCGCTACCTTGGTCATAACCAACCTCCTCAACAAATTTCATCATGGCCCATTATGGCCCATGTCCTGCCGATACGCAACCGGGCATTTGCCGCCTCACGGCCCCGCCTCGGGCGGCGCCGCGATGGTCAGGACCGGACAGGTGGCCTGGCGCACCACCTTTTCGGCCACGGACCCATAGACCAGCCGCCGCCAGCCCGTCAGCCCGTGGGAGGCGATGACGATGAGGTCGACGCGCTCCTGCCGGGCGATCCGGAGGATTTCCGGGGCTGCCTCCCCGGTGGTCACCAGGTCACGGGTCCGCACTTTATGATGGGCCACCAGGTCTTGGAGCATTTTTTCCGCATGAATGGCCAGTTCCTGCTGATAAAGGGGCACGTCGAAATTGAAGGACGCTTGCGGGTCGGGGAACAAATGGGGGCCCGGCACCGGCGGAATGACATGCGCGACGATTAATTCCGCCGCAAAATGCCGGGACAGTTCCTCGGCGCGTTTTAAGGCGGTGAAGGCTGGTTCACTGAAGTCAGTGGGACAAAGAATCTTTTTAAAAGGCAACATTAGCCGTGCATCTCCCTTCGCTTATTTACCGGTTTTAAACTTAATCATCATCGCAGAGGGTTGCAAGTCCGCCACCCTTCGCCCCATGGCGCCAGGCCGGCTTGCGAGGTTGCCGGCCTCCGGCCACCCTCAGGACGTACCGAGGATT
>JAGVPN010000366.1 GCA_020052215.1 Syntrophobacterales bacterium | reverse complement strand
TCTTTTCCCCTCTCCCCCAATGGGGGAGAGGGTCAGGGTGAGGGGGAAGTGATCTTCACGGAGTAAGAAATACGTTACCGTATTTATGAACCACTGTACCCAGGGCCTTCACCCCTCCGTCCCCTTCAAGGCCTGGGACACCAGTTCCCCTAAAACCGGGGTGCTTAAGACCGATCCCAACACCTCGTGGAGCAGCTTAACCGCCCGGGCCCGGTCCCCCTGGGCCACCGCCTCCCTCAGGGGGCTGCGCACCAGGCGGTGGAAGAGGGGGCCATTGTCGGGGTGGCCCCGCCGCTCCGTCAGGAGCCGGGTGCGCACCCGTTGGAGCAGGTCCAGGTAGGGCCCGTATTCCGGACCGAAATGCTGCTGCAGTTCCTCGCGCAACTGCCGGGCCAGGGCCGGGCTGGCGCCGCCGGTGCTGATGGCCAGGGTCAGGTCTCCCCGGCGCACCATCGCCGGGACAATGAAGGTGCAGTATGCCGGGGCGTCGGCCACGTTGACCCAGATGGCCCGGGCCTGGGCCGCGGCGCTGACGGCCGCGTTGACCTCGGGGTCGTCCGTGGCGGCCATGACCAGGGCCATGCCCTCCACCTGGGCCTCCCGGAAGTCTTCCGGGAGATAGCTGATTTCCCCCCGGTGGGCCAGGGCCGCCAACTCCGGGGTCAGGGTCCGGCTAACCACCGTCACCCGGGCCCCGGCAACCAGGAGGTCGTGCACCTTGCGTTCCCCCACGGCGCCGCCGCCCACCACCAGGCAGGGCTGGTCTTCGATGACGGCAAAGATCGGGTAGGTTTTCATGGAAACATAGGTTCGCTATTTCGCCCGGATTCACCAGACCTTGAGAGTAATTCCGGCGATAGAGGCGGAAGTTTTAGATCATGTTTGTCTTGAGAGAAAATCGCCGCTCTGGCGTATTAACGGTTTTTAATCGTCGTTTCAATCGAAAAAGGAAAAGGTTCTTTAATCTCCGCATGGTAGGATTTAATGTGGCTTTTCAATGCATCATTGATCAGTGTTTGATAATTGCCGCCGCCAGCCTCGTGAACCCGCTGTCGAAACCAATTTAAGGTTTTGGTATCTATGCGGATAGTAATCCGCGTCTTTTTATGGTCTTTCAGGGGCACAACGAGTTCAGCCTTACTGAAATCGTATTCTTCGCGCATAGTCCTTTCCTTCTTTTCGGGTAGCTTTACGAGCGGATATCAATCGCACCCTATCTTCGCGATAAGCATAAACCACGACCAAAAGCCTTCCCAGGTTATCCATGCCGAGCGCCACGAATACCTGATCACCCACGGCATCAGTATCTTCTTTGTTTAAATACGGGTTATTGAAAACTTGTACTGCGTCAGCAAAATCGACCCCATGCTCCTCTTGGTTAGATTTTGCTTTAGCAGGGTCCCATTCAAACACGGTTAAAGTGTATGTACAATTTTATAGTTTGTCAACTTGTCATTCAAACCGGTGGGTATTTTCCCTTTCCAAACCGCTTATTAACCCCAAATTCAAAATAAGCCATTACCGCCATGGAAGCGCGGGCCAAATCTCCCCTCCGGGCCTTTGGCATTGACAGGAAGCCGAAATCTTGGTTAGATACTAAGGGAGAGAATGGCAAGTCTCTGGTTGATTCAGGACTTGCGCCCTGACCATGAACCTACTTCGTTTGGTTGCTATCTGCCTGACCCTGGGGGCTGCGGTCTTTTGGGGTCTTTGGGCGCCGCCCAGTTGGGGGGAACAACCCGGCATGAACCTGAGCACTGCTGATAAACAGCTATTACTGCATGTGGCCCGGGACAGCATTGCTGCCCAGCTGAAGGGGAAGGCCGCCACGCCGGTGAAGGCCTCATCCCCGGTGCTGGAGGAACTCCGGGGGGCCTTTGTCTCCCTGCATCGCCGGGGGCAATTGCGGGGTTGCATCGGCTATATCGAAGCAGTCAAACCTCTCCTGCAAACGGTGATGGAAATGGCGCCGGCCGCGGCTTTTCAAGATCCCCGCTTCCGCCCTTTGCAGGCCGACGAGCTGACCGACCTGGAGATTGAGATCTCCGTGCTGACCCCCATGCGGCTCATCAAGAGCACCGATGAGATTGAAGTGGGCAAACACGGCCTCTATATCGTCAAGGGCCTGAACCGGGGCTTACTCCTGCCCCAGGTGGCCACCCAGTACCATTGGGACCGCCGGACTTTTCTGGAACATACCTGCAACAAGGCGGGCTTGCCCACCGATGCCTGGCAGGATCCCAACACCCAGATCTTTATTTTCCGGGCGGAGATTTTTGCAGATCATCCTCCCCAATAATTAGCTGCAGGTTTACGTTAGGAGCCTGAATCTCCATGACGCCCAATGACACTCCTGAACCGGGACATTTACCCGCGCCGGCGGCGCCGCCTCCTGGGGGGCTGCTGCACCTGATCTTGCGGCACCGCTTCCTGGTTGTCTCCCTGGTGGTGGTGCTGTTTTTGGGGGTGCTGTTTGCCCGGGGAGCCCGGCGCGGCGGCTCGATCCCGCCGAAGTCGGGGGAACCCTCCGTGGCGGCGGCCCCCCACAGCGAACCGGCCCCCAAAGAGATAGAACTGAAACCCCTCCTGCCGGCGCCCCCTAAGGTGGCCCATGAGGCCGGCCCCCAGGCCACGCCCTCGCCTAAGGGGAGTCATGAGCCGGCGCTGGCCCCGGCCCCCCCCAAGTCAGGGCCGAGCCACGTCCCGCCGGCCTCCCCGGTCATAGTGACCCCGCCCCGGGAACCGGTCAAGGGTGAGGTCTTCACCCAGGCCTTGATCAAGATCATGGACGATCAGGTGAATAAGCCCTGGTTCGGATGGCGCCCCAATACCATCCTGTTCGGCAAGATGGGCCTGACGGACAATGTCAACAACCTCCAGTTGGGGGTCCTGGAAGTGGCCCGGCGCACCGTAGTGGTGCTCAACGAGCACATGACCCGGTTCGCCACCACCGAGGCCTATAATCCCCGGGTCAACGAGGCCATGAACTTTTTCATGGTCAGCCCGGACAAATACTGGTTCCCGTCGGCCTCCGGCAAGTACCGGGAGGCCGCCCAAGACCTGGAAGTATATATTGAAGGCTTAAAAGCGGGGCGGGCCCGGTTCTATTCCCGGGTGGATTATCTCATCGCGCTGATGAGTAACTATAAGGACCTGCTGGGCAGCAGTTTTCACAACCTCCTCAAGGACACGGAAGCCGACGGCCAGCCCGTCTCCTGGTTTATGGTGGACGACTACTTCTATTACTCCCAGGGAATCTCCCTGGCCATGGCCGAGATGCTGGAGGCGGTCACCAAGGAATTCCACCAGGAACTCCAGAAGAAGAACTCCCACAAGCTGCTGGAGGACGCCATCCACGCCCTGCACGCCGCCTCCCACCTGGAGCCCTGGGTGGTGACCAACGGCGCCAAAGACGGCATTCTGGCCAATCACCGGGCCAATATGTCCACCTATATCGGCGAAGCCGAACACGTCATCTCCACCTTGATGTGCCAACTGGCCACCAATTAGGTCGGGCGAGGGGACCGGGCTCGCGGTGCCGCCGGCGGCGGGAATTTCGTTGAAATTCCCGCCGCGTTGTTTTATGGTGGGCTGACCAAGGCGCAAGGAGGTTCTCCATGCTGGTCGGCCAGATCATGAGCCAGAAGATTGTCACCATCTCTCCCGACAAACGCGTCGGCCAGGCCCTAAAATTGATGCAAAAGCACCAGATCCGGCAC
>JAGVPN010000056.1 GCA_020052215.1 Syntrophobacterales bacterium | reverse complement strand
TCGGCCTGGTCGGCGTTGGTCACCACTGCCAGGCGCTCCTCGGGAATCCGGGGGAGCAGCCGTTCGACGGTGGTTTGCAGCATAGATTCGGAGCCCAGCAGGCGCAGGACCTGTTTGGGGTACTGGGAGCGGCTCAGAGGCCAAAACCGGGTCCCCCATCCCCCGGCGAGAATTACCCCATAAAGAGGAATTGTTGCAGCATCAACCATGGTTGCTTTCTTCCCTGAAAAACGGAGCTACTCGAGATAACTCTGCTATTTCCCGCCGGCGGGGAGACTGTCCAGCAACTTTTGGGCCGCGTCCCGCTCCATAAATTGGGCCTTGCTGTCCAGCGCCTTTTGGAGAGATGCTCGAGCCGCGGCCGTCTCTCCCAGTTTGGCTTCACACCACCCCAAATGGTACAGCATGGTAGGTTGATTGGGGGCGTGCGCCAACGCCTTTTCCAGGTAGGTCTTGGCCTGGGCGTATTTTTCCTGCTTACACAGGACCCAGCCCATGGTGTCCAAAAAGCTGGGTTCTTCGGGGTGTTCCTCCAGGGATTCAAATGAAAGCTTCTGAGCCCGGGCGAGGTTGTCCGCGGTGGGCTGTTTTTCCACCAGCAGGTAGGCCAGATTGTTGCGAGCCAAAGAAGTAAAGAGGTTTTTGGCCAGCAAGCTGTTATAGAGATTGATGGCCTTGTCAAAATTTTGCTGCCGCTCATAGACCGTGGCCAACACCACGGAGAAGATGGGGGAAGACTTGGGGTCGGCCACCTTCGCTTCCAGCTGCTCCAGGGCCTTATCCGGATTGGGCATTTGCTGGTAGGCCTGGGATAGCAGTTGCAGGGCGGACACCTGCCGGGGGTTCAGGTTCAGGGCTTCTTCCAGCGGGGCGACCGCGGCCTGAGGCTGCTTCTGGATCAACAGCAGTTCGCCCAACATTTGGTGCAACTGTGGGTTTTTTGGACTGCGCGCCAGAGTCTGGCGAACTGCCGCCAAGGCCTTGTCAGGCTGCTTCTGCTCCTGGTAGATGCCCACCTCGAGTTGCAAGGCGGGCAGGAAGTTCGGTTGTTCCTGCAAGGCCTGGTCCGCGTACTTGAGGGCTTCATCCATCTTCTTGGCCCTTAACCCCAAAAGCGCCATTTGAAAATAGCCTTGAGGGTTCTTGGGTTCCAGATCAATGATTTTCTGAAAGGTATCCCTGGCCAGGACCTCATTACCCTTACGGGCATAGATCTCCCCCAGAATTATAAGATTATTAATATCTTTGTCGTTGAATCGCAAATAACCCTTGATGGTACTGATGGCGCCGTCATAATCCTTGGCCTCGAGAAAGATGCCATACAGGAATTTCCTGGCATCCAGCAAGTCCGGTTTGATCTCCAACGCCTTCTTGGCCTTTTCTTTGGCCTGTCCTTCTTCCTTATTCAGCAGGTGGGCCCTGGCCAGGAGCAGCCAGCCCTGAGGGTCTTGGGGCCGGTCCTGGGTGAGAAGCCGGAAACTGCTCACCGCGGTCAAGCCGTCTTTTTTTTGCAGGGCGATGATCCCCCGGGTTTCGACGGCATGCATGTCCTTGGGGTGACCCTTCAGGACCTCATTTACCAGCTTCTCGGCCGCATCGACCTGGCCCTGGGCCAATTTAAGCCGAGCCAGTTCATTTTTGGCTTTGATCCCGTTAAGTCCGTCGGGGTCCAGTTTGATGATTTCCTCCAGCACTTGCTCGGCTTGCCCTTGCCGCCGCAGGGCCAAGCAAAATTCCACCAGGCCGAAGCGGGCCGCATAATTGTCCGGATGCCCTTTAATAAAATCCTTGAGGGTGGTCTCCGCGTCCTGGCGCCGCCCTTGACTGACCAGGAAGCGAGTCAGCATGATGATGGGTTTCTCGCTGTTCGGCTCCAGACGGACGCTCTGGCGGAGAGCCGCCTCGGCTTTATCCCGTTGCCCGGACATGGCGTAATGGCGGACTAATTGCTGATAAAGGCCGGTGTTCTTGGGTTCCAGGTCGATGGCTTTCAGCAGGAACGACTCTCCGACCTCGAACTGCTTTTGGCTGTCAGCCAGACCGGCTCTGGCGACATAGAGGTTCATCGCCTTAGGGTTGACTTTAATGCCGCTCTCCAAGATGGCCGCAGCTTCCGCCAGTTTCTTCCCTTTCGCCAGAATGGAGGCTTCCAAGAGATAAGCCGAGAGCTTGCCTGGGTCCAGCCGGCGCACGGCGACCAGCACCTCCAGGGCTTTCTGGGGCTGTGACTGGGCCCAGGCTAAGGAAGCGGACAACAGTAAGGCGTCGGTATTTTGAGGCTCCTGCTTGAGGGCGAGATCGGCCTGTTCCTTGGCCTTGTCCAGTTGCTTGGCCATCAGGAAAAGATCCCCTAACAGGATTCGGGCCTCCGTGAGATTGGGGTCTAAGGTCACGGCTTGATTCAAGGACCCATATGCCCCCCGGGGATTTTGCAGTTTGAGTTCCGTTTTGGCCTTCCACAAATAGGCGACGGCAAACTTGGGGTCAATCTGCAAGGCGTTCTGGAATTCCAGGCGAGCCCGGATATAGTCTCCCTGCTGGTATAATGCTTGTCCGGAGGCCTGGAATTTATCCCGTTTCTCCTCCATGCTGCTACAGGCACAGCAAGAGACTGCCACAAGCAGGGTTACTACCCAGACGGCCGTATTCCACCGGGAAAACTGTTTTTTCTGCATGATGTCATCGAACCTTTTAAGAATAAATTATGCGCCGCTGCGCGCCTTCGCTCAAAAAATTACCGATCCCTTTGGGGGCCGCAGAAAGCCTGTCCACCGAGAGGGGCAAGCTCCCAGCGGCTCAGAAAGGGAGCAGGGTCACTTTCCAGCGGGGAGAGCCAAGCTTGCATTGGGGTGTCGCAATTCTCCATTGGGGCCGGGGGACCCTCCAGACTAATCCCCGGTCTCTCACCGGGGCGGGTACATCTTCGTCCATGACCGGACTTAAGCCGAGGAGTTTCAGGTCTTCCCGAATCGGCTCCCCCGCATAGGCCCTAAGGATGCTGGCGACATACTGCCGCGTCTCGGGAAACGGCGGGCAACCCTGGTATTTTACCACGTTATCCGGCCCGGCGTTATATGCGGCCAGGGCCAGGCTCACATCCTGGTTAAATTGGCTGAGGCATCTTTCCAGATATTTAACGCCGCCGGCAATGTTTTGCTCCACATCAAAAGCGTCGGATACTCCCATCATGGCCGCCGTCCCCGGCATCAACTGCATAAGTCCCATGGCGCCCTTGGGGGAGACGGCTTGGGCATTAAACCCTGACTCCTGGCGAATAACAGCCCACACCAGATCTTGGTCCACGCCATACTGCTGCGCGTATTTCTCAATCACTTTTTCCAGGTTTTGGCGTTTGACCAGGTTCGCAATCTGGGCCGGTAACCGGGGCAACCCACCGCTTCCCTCCCTGACCGTTACCGACATGGTCTCGCCGGGATTTTTCAGTTCAACCCCTGGCTGGGCCGCGATCGCCGGGAGCGCTTGCCTGCCGACCTCATCTTTGGCCACGTCATTGGGGGCCACGAGGGTGGACTTGGCCAGCCGGGATGAGGCGCGGCCTCCCACCAGGTCCGGGCAAGGTTCTCCCAGGGGACCAGCGATCAGAACCAGACATAACCCGGTCAATCCGAGCCCCAAAATGACCTGTATGCCACGCAGCTTTGCCAAGCCTAACCTCTAGTTTTTTAACGAGTTTATTATACTACAACTCTAACTACCCGTCTACTCTTTTACCGTGAATGTCCACCCGTAGGGGCGGTGAGCGCACCGCCCCTACGAGGAATTTCATGCTTGGGGTTGGCCCCAAACGGCCATGGTGCTTTAGCCCGGTGGCGCTGGCCTCCGTCAAGCACCGGCGACGGCCCTCAAAGCAAGGCATACCTCTATCGACCTCAAAGATATTCAAGCGGCCAAGAAAAGTCCTTTGCAAGGCAACGAGGTTATCCGAACTGATTGGATTATCAACCTTGCGACAGAGGACCCTCGCCCTCCTGCGGGAATGCTTGGCTTTGATGATAAGCTTTCTTTTATCGGCGAGACATCTCGTGCCGCGATTTAATCGCTACATTTTTCTATAAAATATATCAGGTTTTTCTGGCGCACTGTGTCGGCAATATTGGCGCCAGAACTTAAGGCTGAAAGCGTTGCTTGGGGCGGCCATTTCGCGGGAGAATTTCATACTCTGGCCCAAGCTATTGTGACATCCTCCGTTATGCCTGGCTGTATCGCCTTGCGCCGCGGCTCACGGGTCCGGATTACTCACCTTTCTGTGCACCTCCGGCGTACCGGAACTGGCAATCTTAGGCAATTCGATCGTGATACTGGTTAAAAATTGAAAAAATCATCGAGGTTTTATTAACTATTTGTGCACCTTTAAAAAAAACACTTGACAAATACAACACAACCACTACAGTACAAAAAAATACTATTGCCTTTGACTTTATGTGGCTTGAAAGAGGGGGAAAACTATCGAGCCACAGGGGGGATGCAGTTGTGAACAGGCCAGCCCGCAGATGGAGGTGGCTGTGGTGGGGGATAATCCTGGGGCTCCTGGGTGCGGCGCCGGCCCAGGGGGCGGAATTATTGGATCGGGTGAAGAACCAGGAGATCACCCAGATTATCCATCTGAAGGTGGGGCGCTCCAAGGTGCTGAAGACGCC
>JAGVPN010000374.1 GCA_020052215.1 Syntrophobacterales bacterium | reverse complement strand
CGCTGTCCGTTCAACGCCTGCTTAGCGGCCGGCGGCTTGGCGTTTGGACGCCTTCAGAGGATTGACCTTCTGGGCGGTCTCTTTTTTCTCGTTCTTCACGTGGGTGGCCAGGTTGCAGGCCCCCCGGCGCCACTTGATGGCCGGGTCCGGAAAAGAGGCGCAGAAAGAACTGCCGTTGGAACCCAAGATCCGGTCGCAACCCTGACATTCCGTCACCACCGGTTTGCAGCTGCCGCCGTTGAACGAACAGCCTTTTTTGGTCATAAAAGTACAATCTACCCCTGGTTTTAAACTTGCGCAGTGCATGGCCGTAGCCCCCCTTGATATTCAGTAAATCTTATATTTATATACTACAATTATTATCATTGTCAATACCAAGCCGTTTTTTTTATCGTCAGCGGCGCGGTTTTTCTCCCCCCTTCCCACCCTGTCCTCTGACCCGGCCAGTGAGCGGGGCGAACCGGTTACCCCGGAAAACATTGACCCGGAGAACCCCGATGCTTATGGTAATGCGTAGTCGTATAAATAACCGCTTGATAACACCAGCATTGCAGCCATAACAGGGTAGTTAAAGTCCCCCTTTTCTAAAGGGGGATTTAGGGGGATTATCAAGCGCTTATTTAATCCCCCCTATACCCCCCTTTAGAAAAGGGGGGAATTTTTCCCCATCTTTAATAAATTACGCTGCCAGGGGGATGGCTCATGACGCCGGACAGCCTCAAGGATTACCGGGACAAGCGGGATTTTGGGATCACCCCGGAGCCTGCGGGGCGGGAGTCAGTAACTTCCCAGGAGCCCATTTTTGTCATCCAGAAGCACGCCGCCCGCCGGCTCCATTACGACTTCCGCCTGGAAGTGGACGGGGTCTTGAAATCCTGGGCCATCCCCAAGGGGCCCTCCACCGACCCACAAGACAAGCGCCTGGCCGTGCCCACCGAAGATCACCCCCTGGCGTACGCCGGCTTCGAGGGGGTCATCCCGGCGGGGGAATACGGCGCCGGCACGGTAATGGTGTGGGACACCGGTGTCTTCCGCAACCTGACGGAGAAAAAGGGAGAGGCCATCCCCCTGGGCCAGGCGGTGGCCCAAGGTCACCTCAAGGTCTGGCTAAAGGGGCGCAAACTGAAGGGCGGCTATGCCCTGACCCGCTTTAAGACCGGCAAGGACGAATCCTGGCTCCTGGTGAAAGCCGATGATGGCGAAGCCGACCCCTGCCGCACCCCCGTGGCCGACGAACCCCAGTCGGTGCTCACCGGCCGCACTATCGAGGAGATCGCCGGGGAGGAAGGTTGAGGGAGAGCAGTTAGCGGTTATCAATCAGTCAAGCGGGGCGCGGGGCGCACTTTACGAAAAACTGCTAACTGCTGACCGCTCTCTACTGCCCGCAACTTTCTGCTATAATAAACTATGGACCTGATCGCGGCCTTGATGGACCCGGCGGCCTACCCGGAGCCCACCCGAGGGGTGGCCTTAATCCAGACGCACATCTCCTGGGTCTTTATCACCGATGGCTTCGCCTACAAAGTCAAGAAACCGGTGGACCTGGGATTTTTGAACTTCACCACCCTGCGGCGCCGCCACCACTACCTTCAGGAAGAACTCAGCCTCAACCGCCGCCTCTGCCCCGAGATCTATCTGGAGGTCTTGCCCGTCACCGCGCCCCAGGGCCGGGTGCAGGTGGGCGGCCCGGGACCGGCCGTGGACTATGCCTTGAAGATGATCCGCCTGCCCCAGGACCGCATGATGGATGAGGTGGCGGATCGGGGGGAGTTGCACCAAGAGCACCTGGACCGCATCATTCACCGGCTGGTGCCGTTCTACGCCCAGGCCGCCACCGGCCCCCGAATCAACAAGTATGGGGAGCCGGCCATCATCGCCTTCAACCACGAGGAGAATTTTTCCCGGACCGAAGCCCTGGCGGGGCAGATGTTTCCCCGGGAAGTGTTTGAGTCGGTCCGCGACTTCGCCCGGTCTTTCCTCTCCCAGCATCGGCCCCTGTTCCTGAAACGCATCCGGGAAGGCCGCATCAGGGACTGCCACGGCGATTTGCACATGAAGAATATCTGTCTGGCCGATCATATCTATATTTTTGATTGCATTGAATTTAATCACCGGTTCCGATATGGTGATGTGGCCGCGGATATCGATTTTCTGGCCATGGACCTGGACTTTCACGGTTTTCGCGACCTTTCGCGACATTTTGTAGCGGGCTTCGCCGAGGCCTCCCGGGACCCGGAACTGGTCCAGATGCTGGATTTTTACAAGTGTTACCGGGCCTACGTCCGGGGCAAGATCCACGCCTTCACCGCCCAAGACCCGGCCCAGGCCGAGGCCTCGCGAGACCAGGCCCGGGAAACGGCCCGGGCCTATTTTGCCCTGGCCGGGGAGTACGCCGAAGAAGGGAAACGATGGGCCGCCTGATCGTGGTGGTCTTCGGCCTCATGGGTACCGGCAAGAGCAACCGCTCCCGGGCCCTGGCCGAGGCCCTTAAGTGGCCGGTGATCCACAGTGACGCGGTGCGCAAGCGGCTGGCGGGGCTCAAACCCACCGACCGGGTGCCCGTGGACTTCGGGAAGGGCATTTATGACGAGGATTTTTCCGCCCGCACCTACGACGAGATGCTGCGCCAAGCCGAAGCCCACCTGGCCGCAGGGCAAAGCCTGATCCTGGACGGCTCCTATAAGCGGGCCGCGGAACGGGCCCGGGTGCGGCGCCTGGCGCGGAACCAGGGGGCCCGGGTCCTGTTGGTGTATTGCGAGTGCCCCCCGGAAGTGGCCCGGGAGCGCCTGGGGATCAGGCTTACCGACCCCGAGGCCATCTCGGACGGCCGGGTGGAGCTTTTCGAGGATCAGATGCGGGACTTCGACCCTTTTATGCCGGAGGACCGGCCTTTGCTGCGGTTGGATACCACCCGGGACCCGGCGGTGGTGCTGGCGGATCTCAAGAGTTTTGTTCAAAGTTATTTATAGGGCGGCCCGCGGCCGCCGTAAATCGGCGTGCACGGCACGCCCTAGAAGCTCTTAACATCCATGAATACGAGCTGCTTCACCCCCAGGATGAAAAATCCCCCCTGCCCCCCTTTTTCAAAGGGGGGTTTTAAAGTCCCCCTTTAGCAAAGGGGGATTTAGGGGGATTTGGGTTTTTGCGGTAAAGTCTGCGGCTCCTTTTTTTGAACGTGGAGATTTGGATGACCTCTGAAGAAGTGATTGCCAAGGTAAAAAAACGGGCCAAAGATAATTTCCGGACCGGCCTGAACTGCGCCGAGTCGGTCTTTGAGGCGGTAATCGCTTGCGTGGACGTGAGCCTGCCTCACGAAACCATGTGCCTCATGACCGGGTTCGGCGGCGGCGGTGGCCTTTTCGGCGACACCTGCGGCGCCCTGGTGGGGGCCATGGCGGCCCTGGGTGCGGTCTATGGCCGCCGGGAGGTGCCCACCCAGGCCAAGGCAGCCAGCGAAGAGATCTACGGCAACCCCGGCCTCTATCGCCTGTTCAACCGCCTGCCCAATGAATTCAAGCAGCGCTTCGGCAGCACCCAGTGCCGCGTGTTGACCTCCCAGTGGCGCAAAACCTGGCTCTGCCGGGACCACCTCCGCTTTTGCCGCAACCTGGTCATCGACGCCGCCGGGTTGGCCGCGGAGATGGCCTTTCCCAAGGACCTGGCCCGTTGGGGCTCATTGTCTTTCGGCATTCAGTATCCTTAATTAATTGGGGTTGACAGGGTGGTTTCTGTAAGATAGAAATATACCGAATGGTCGGTTTATTTATCAAAGAGGCTTGCAGATGACTACCAAAGGAGACCTGACCCGCCAACATATCATCAAAAAGTCGATGCAGCTATTTTCGGTCCAGGGATACTTCAATACCTCCGTAACCGGCATCGTTAAAGCCACCGGCCTCACCAAGGGAGGCCTTTACGGCCATTTCCGCAACAAAGAAGAAATCTGGTATGCGGTCTATGATGAATGCGTCAGGATTTGGAAAGGCGTAGTTTTCCAGGGCGTGCGCCATATCTCTGACCCTTTGGCGCGGCTGGAAAGGGTCATGGAAAACAGTCTGAAAAATTACCTGGGCGCGGGAGTCTTTGAGGGCGGCTGTTTCTTGTTTAATGCGCTGGTCGAACTCGCCGGACAATCCCCGGCCATGAGCAACCACGTTCTCAAAGGTTTTAAGGCGTTCGCCGCCTTATTACGTCTGTGGCTGGAAGAAGCGGAACAGCAAGGCAGATTAAAGGATGGCCTCAATCTCGACGGCATCGCCAATTTTCTGGTGATCTCCCTGAACGGGGCTGCCCCCCTGTATGCCGCCAGCCAAGATCCTGCCATTTGGCAGCAAACCCTGGCAGAGCTACACTTCTATATCAGGTGCTTGAGCAAACCATGTTAAACCTTATTCTAACAATCAGGAGAGTGCATTATGAGCTATGAAAACGTCCTGGTGGAGAAACGGGATCAAATCGGCTTCATTACTCTGAATCGCCCCCAAGCGATGAACACCTTCAACGTGCCCTTTGCCCGGGAGCTCAATGACGCCCTCAGGGATTTGGAGCGGGACCCTGAGGTGCGGGTGGTGGTGATCGATGCCAATGGCAAACATTTTTCCACGGGTATTTCCCTGGACGAATTCAAGGGCAAAACCAACAAGGAGTACCGCGAGTTTATTCACTTGATGGATGAGCACAATCACACCATCGCCAAGATGAAGAAGCCGGTGATCGCCTCGGTCAAAGGCTATGCCCTGGCCAATGGCGCCGGCCTGTCATTTGCCTGTGACCTGACGGTGGCCGCGGAGGATGCCAAATTCGGGACCACGGCCATCAATGTCGGCCTCATCTGCCTGGGACCGGCGGCGCCGCTGACCCGCAACGTCGGCCGCAAAAAGGCCCTGGAAATGGTGCTGACGGGAGATATTATTCCGGCGGCCGAGGCCCAAAGGCTGGGACTGGTCAACAAGGTCGTGCCGCCGGATCAACTGGAGGCGGCCACCCTGGAATTGGCCGCCCGGCTGGCGGCCAAAAGCCCGCTGGCCTTGCAGATCGGCAAAGCCGGAATCTATGGGGTGGAGGATGTCCCTTACCACCAGGCCCTGGACCTGCTGGGCGACCTCTTCGCGGCTCTTTGCAGCACTGAGGATGCGGAGGAAGGGGTCAAGGCCTTTCTGGAAAAGAGAAAACCGGAGTGGCGGGAACGCTAACGGGCCGGGTTATCCCGAAACCACAAGGTGATAAACGATGAGCGTCGATGAGGTCATGAAAGGTCATGGATTCAATTTCTCGGCCAGTTGCGCCGGGAAAGGGTCTTATACGAAATGGATAAAACACCGGGGCAAGCGGGCCTATATCGCCGTCCATGACGCCAGCGGGGACGGCTTTCCCAGCACCTTGGAGGAGCCCGTTCGGGTGGCAATCCATGACCTCAGGTCTGGGGACGAACTTGAGGCTTCCCGGGATATCGGCTCGCTCAGCGCTTTTTTGGCATCACTTGATGAGTGATGAGTGGCCCGGTTCCCAGCCGCGGCGCGCCGAGATGATGCCGCTAATACCATGTTCGTTTTGTAGGGGCGGGTTTGAAACCCGCCCCTACGTGTGATATCAATAGGTTATCTAATTAATTTGTTTCATTTCAGACCGAAGTCGGTATAACATAAAGAGATCGGTTTCCCCCCCTTTTCAAGAAGGCCGGGGCCTGGGTTTCCTGAGTTCGGGACAATATTGGCGCTCGCCCCCAAAAAAGGGGGCTGCCGCAGGGAAAGTTTTCGGCCAAAATATCGGAGCTTGGGTTAAACTAATACCTTAAGCCCCATAACTGGTTGCCGCAGGCTTTAGCGTGAAACCCAAAATCCCCCTAAATCCCCCTTTAATAAAGGGGGACTTTAAAACCCCCCTTTGAAAAAGGGGGGAAGGGGGGATTTTCCACCCCCGGGGGTGAGACACCTGTGGTTCATGGACTTTTAGCCTGCACCATCAATGACAAAAACTTTTCGAAATAGGAATCGGCATGTCATTTGAAGATTTACCTGGACCTGAGAAACCCAAAGAGCCAAAAACTAAGCGCATCCTGAGCGGCATGCGCCCCACCGGCAAAATGCATTTAGGGAACTATTACGGGGCGTTGTACAACTGGGTGCGCCTCCAGGAAGATTATCAGTGCTACTACTTCGTGGCCGACTGGCACGCCCTGACCACGGAGTACGAAACCCCCGGGCCCATCAGCGGCTTCATCCCGGAAATGGTGATGGATTGGCTGAGCGTCGGCCTGGACCCGGAAAAATCCACCATTTTCGTGCAGTCAGCCATTCCGGAGCACGCCGAACTCTACCTGGTCTTCGGCATGTTTACCCCGGTGCCCTGGCTGGAGCGCAACCCCACCTACAAGGACCAGATCCAGGAACTGGCCCACAAAGACCTGGCCACCTACGGCTTTTTGGGCTACCCGGTGCTCCAGGCCGCGGATATCCTGATGTACAAGGCGGATGGGGTGCCAGTGGGGGTGGACCAGGTGCCTCACGTCGAGATGACCCGGGAGATTGCCCGGCGCTTCAACCACCTGTACCTGCCGACTTTCCCGGAACCGGAGGCCCTCTTAACCGAGATTCCCAAACTCACGGGCACCGACGGCCGCAAGATGAGCAAGAGTTACGGCAACTGCATCTACCTGAGCGACCCGCCGGAGGTGATGGCCAAACAGGTGCGCCAGATGACCACCGATACCCAGCGCCCCTTCCGGAAAGATCCCGGCGAGCCGGACCGCTGCCTGGCCTTCCCCTTCCACCGCCTCAATCTGCCCCAAGCGCGCCTTGACGAAATTACCACGGAGTGCCGGGCCGCCCAATTGGGATGCGTGGATTGCAAAAAGCTGCTGGCTGAGGCGTTGCTGGAAAATATGGCCCCCATCCAGGAGCGGCGCCGATACTACGAGGCCCACCCCGGAGAGGTCATGGACATCATGCACCAGGGCAATAACCGGGCCCGGGAACAGGCCCGCCGGACCATGGCCGAAGTCCGGGAGGCGGTGGGTTTTAACCGGAAATTTCAGTTAGCGCCTTAGCTGCGCTAAGAGATAAGGAAAGAAGATGTGAGGGGAAGGCCAGGGACTTTTGGTTAAAGTCCCTCCCCAAAACCTACCCACCCATGACCACCGAGCGCTTACAAAAATTTCTCTCCCGGGCCGGGGTGGCTTCCCGGCGGGCGGCGGAGGAGATTATCCAGGCAGGCCGGGTGGCCGTCAACGGCCAGGTGGTCACGGCCATGGGAGTCAAGGTCGACCCGGACCGGGACGTGGTCCAGGTGGATGGACGCACCGTCAAGGTGACCGCGGCGCCCAGGACCGTCATGCTGCACAAGCCCTATGGGTATGTCTGCACCACCAGCGACCCCGAGGGGCGGCGGGTGGTCACCGAGTTGTTGGGCAAGATGCCGGACCGGCTCTATCCCGTGGGTCGCCTGGATTACGACGCCACGGGCCTGTTGCTCTTCACCAATGACGGCGAACTGGCCTATCGCCTGACCCATCCCAGCTACTCGGTGCCCCGCACCTATCGGGTGACGGTGGCCGGGGAAATGAGCAAAGAGACGTTGCGGCGACTGGCCGCGGGGGTGGACCTGGAGGGCCGCACCGTTTACCCCGAAGTGGCGGTGAACAAGCGGGAGCTGGAAAAAACCGTGTTGGAAATTACCGTGCATGAGGGCCGGTACCATCTGATCAAGCGGCTGATGGAGCAGATGGGGCACCCGGTGGTGAAATTAAAGCGCATCGCCTTCGGCCCCCTCAAGTTGGAGGGACTGCTCCGGGGGACCTTCCGGGAGGTCACCGGGCGGGAGATGGCGGCCTTGAAGGCCGGGGTGGACCTGAAGTGAGCCCGGAGGAGAGACCGTTTCGGCCGGAGATGATTCCGGAGCATTTTTGGGAGGCCGAGTTCGTGCCGCCGGGGCCGGCCCCCAAGCCGCCGCGCCGCCTCCTGCACCTGGGGTTGCTCCTGGCCACGGTGGTCACCACCATTATCGCCGGGGCGCTCCAGCAGGGGGTCAATCCCCTGGAAACTCCCGAACTGCTCTATAAGGGCATCCCGTTTTCGTTCACCCTGCTCCTGATCCTGGGCGCCCACGAGATGGGCCATTACCTGGT
>JAGVPN010000002.1 GCA_020052215.1 Syntrophobacterales bacterium | reverse complement strand
TGGCTGGGTTCCAAAAGCTTGAATATCATTTATCAGTCGATAACGTACGAAAGTACATAGAGCAACTTGATTCTGAAGGAAGATTGAATGAAGCAAAACGGATGTTGGCAATCTCTTTCCTTAGCTATTATGTTGATAACAAGAATGTTAATCTTTCTGACGAAAAAAGAGGAATTGTAAGGAAGACGCTCTCTTTATTACAAAACTGAGAGTTTGATTTTATAAGGATATGCCTTGAATGGTGAATAACATAACTCACCGCTGACTTGGGAAGCTGATGGGCTCATTTAACTCGTTCCCAAGTTGCACTTGGGAACGAAAATGAGTGCCAAGCTTAGCTTGGCGGTAATCAAGGGCGTTCCCAAGCACAGCTTGGGAACGAGAAAAAAACTATGACAAATACCTACACTCTCGCCAGAATACAACATGCTGTTGAATTGGCAACTACCCTTTCAAGGAGTTGGTTTAGAGGCCACTCCAAAATTTACGGTGAACTAACGCCCAGAATTTTTAGGCAAGAATATGAACATGAGTTGTATAGAGAGCTTAGGCCTGAAGCTGAGTTTTCTGTAATCGAGAATTTTAAGCGGAAGGCACCTGCGGTAAAATCAGAGCTGCCAAAAAATGAAGATCACATCTCATGGCTATACTTGATGCAACATTACGGAGCACCAACGCGGCTTTTGGATTGGACAAAGAGCGTGCTTGTTGGGCTTTACTTTGCGGTCAGTCACCATCATTCAGAAGATGGTGAACTATGGGCGCTGTATCCTGAAGCGCTAAACAAACATAATGGCTATTTTGGTCTTCCCCTTCCCAGTTGCGAAATTCTTAGATACCTTGCAGCAGAACCAAGCCATAATAATCCTCAAAAACTAGCAGAAGAAATTGGGCTAAAGAAAATTCCTCAGTATCCTCACGCGGTTGATCCGCCGCTTCACTTCCCAAGAATGGTCGCCCAATTGAGTGCATTCACTATTCACCCACGCCCAAAGCCTTCCCAAACAATTCCAGAAGTAATTACGGCAGAGACAAATCTGGTGAGATATATCATACCTGCTGGATGTAAGAGGAAGTTTTTGTCTGATCTATCAGCCTTGGGAATAACAAAGATGACCTTATTTCAAGATCTTGACTCGCTCTCTCACGACATCATTCAAGATCATAATATTATTGGGTATAGCCCACCCAAGCCGCCGAGGTGGAAATAATGGAAAGTCAATTAAAATCAATAAAATAACACAACAAGCATGTCAAGCGGACAGCGAGGAACCTGGCGGCGCCTACGGTCATTTGCCGTGGCGCTGCCGCTTACACGCAGAGTTCACCCTCTCCCTTCCTTTCGCTCCACCGCCACGGAATCCTCATGCCCCTCGACTGAGTAATCCCCGATAAAATAACTGCTATAATATCATCCACCCGAACTCAATAAAAAGGATTCGGAAGGCTTATTCTGGTCAACAGCTTTCACCCTCCCCCGGCTTTTCCCCCATAACCGTTTCGGCCAATCTGGGAAACGCCGCCAGCAGGCCCGGAGGCACGGGCAGAGGGCGGCCGGGGTTGACCAGGTACGACAGTTCCAGGGCGTTGGCCACCGCCTGGCCCGCCGGGTGGTTGTTGAAGATGACGTAGGTCTCAGCCGCCTTTACAACCAGCTCCCGGGTCCGGGCCGCCAAATCCTCCAGTTCCTCGGGGGAGTATAGGTAGTCATACCGGGCGCCCCGGTCGTCCCCGAACTCGAACCAGGCCTCCTGGCGCCGCCCGTGGCAGCGCAGGTAACCCCGGCTCCCGGTGACCCACCGCGTCGCCCCCATGGGGTAGGAGACCATCGGCTGGTCGATGTTGCAGAAATCTAGACCGGCCCCCGCTAAAAACTCCTGCACGGCCCGCTGCTGCCAGGAGCGGTGGCGCACCTCCACCGCCAGGGGAAATTCCGTCAGGGCGGCTTTGAGCTTCAGGAGATACGCCCGGTTTTCTTCGGTGTTGTGGAAGGAGTAGGGGAACTGGGCCAGGAGCGCCCCTAACTTCCCGGCGTAGAGGAGCGGGGTCAGGCCTTCCCGGAACTGGGCCAGCTCGGGGGCCGGTAGCCGGCGTTCATGGGTGAAGACCTGCCACACCTTGGCGGTGAAGCGAAAATCCGGGGCCTCCGCCACCGCCGCCAGCCAGCGCCGGGCGTAGTCGGCGGGGATGGGCCGGTAAAAGGTGACGTTGATCTCCACCGCGGCAAACCGGGACGCCAGGAAGGTGAGGCGGTCGGCGCCCTTGAGCCCCGGGGGATAGACCACGCCCTGCCAGTCGGGGTAATCCCAGCCCGCCGGGCCGATGAAGGGTTCTGGGTTCTGGGTTTTGGGTTCTGGGTGAAGCGGCATAGCTTATTAAAGCCCTACCCCTGGCCCTGCGAACTTCACTGACTACTGGTTACTGACTGTTGACTAATGCCGGCACTCGGCGCATGACAAGGTATCCCCGGCCAGCTGGCCTTCGGGGAGGGGCAACTGCTCCCGGGCCAGGACGGCTTTCAGGGCTTCCAGGGCCACTTCCAGCTGGGAGTCGTCGGGCTCTAAAGCGGTGAGGCGCTGGGTAGCCAACCCGGGCCACAGGAGGACTTGCGCCAGGGGATGCCGGGAGTGCTTGCCGCCCCAGCGGATGATCTCATAGGAGAGCGCCGCGATGGGGAACATGAGGCCCACCTTGATGACCACCTGGAGGAAATTGTTGGCCAGGCCCCGGCGGGTCAGCGACGGGAACAGGGGGAAAAAGACGGTGAAGATCAGGATGCTCACCAGCAGCACTACCAGGATAAAGGAGGTGCCGCAGCGGGCGTGGGCGGTGGGATGTTGCTTGGCCTTGGCCACGGTCAGTTCTTCCCCGGCCTCAAAGGTGCAGATGGACTTGTGCTCGGCGCCGTGATACTCGAAGACCCGGCGGATGTCCGGGAAAAAAGAGATGCCCCAGATGTAGAGGATAATAAAGGCAAGCTTGATGACGCCGTCGATGGCATGAAAGGTGAAATCGGCCGGAGTCAGGGTACGGCCCACC
>JAGVPN010000380.1 GCA_020052215.1 Syntrophobacterales bacterium | reverse complement strand
TTTTCATCGCCTTGGCAGCGAAAGAGGTTGGGAGGAAAAACGCCCCCACCGCCTGATTAATCCGCGGCGGACTATCCATGTAGGGCGGGCATTGCCCGCCGATTCCTAAAATTAGCTTGAATTATCTGATGCTTAAGACGCACTCTACGGAAGACTTTTTAGGCCAGCGAGGGCAGTTATCGTGAAAGTGTTTATGACCGGCGGTACGGGCTTCGTGGGCACCTATCTGTCCCGGGAACTGGCCCAGGCGGGCCACGCCATCACCATCCTCAGCCGCCGGGCCCAACCTCCGGCCCCGACCCGGGCCGGCATCAGCTTGGTCACGGGCGACCCCAACCAGGAGGGGCCCTGGATGGCATTGGTGCCGGAGCATGACTGGATCATCAATCTGGCGGGGGCCTCGATTTTCAGCCGCTGGACCGAGGCCCGGAAAAAGGAAATCATGGAGAGCCGGGAGCGCACCACCCGCAATCTGGTGACCGCCCTGGCTGCGGGGGACCGGCGGCAGCTCTTCTGCAGCACCTCGGCGGTGGGCATCTACGGGGCCAGGGGGGAGGAGAAACTCACGGAAGACTCCCCAACGGACGCCGGTTTCCTGGGGGAGGTGACCAAGACCTGGGAAGCAGAAGCCCTGAAGGCTCAGGACCTGGGAGTTCGGGTGGTGGTCACCCGTTTCGGCGTCGTCCTGGGCCGAGACGGCGGGGCCTTGTCTCAGATGGCGCCCCTGTTCCGCAAGTTTTTAGGGGGACGCATCGGCTCCGGGCTTCAGTGGTTCTCCTGGATCCACCAGGCCGACCAGGCCCGGGCCTTCCGGTTCATCCAGGCGAACCCGAAAATTTCCGGCCCGGTGAACTTCACCGCGCCCCACCCGGTGCGCAACCGGGAGTTGACCCGGGCCCTGGGCCGGGTCTTGCACCGCCCCAGCTTCATGCCGGCCCCGGAATTCATGCTGCGTCTGGTGCTGGGGGAATTCGCCGACACCCTGCTCACCGGGCAGAAGGTATTTCCCAAACGGTTGCTGGACGCAGGGTTCAGCTTTAGCCTGCCCACCATCGAGGCGACGCTGGCAGATTTACTCGGCCAGGGGGCCAAAGAATAAAGGATTGGGGCTATCCGGTTGACTCTCCCTGCCACTAGATATGGGATGACCGGAAGCCAGGATTCCATCAGATTAGCCTGATTTGTAAACTCCCCCTCCCCTGGTGGGAGGGGGTTGGGGGGAGGGGGTGTCTGGGCTAACCCCATGTAGAACATAGCATTTCCACCCCCACCCTAACCCTCCCCCATCAAGGGGGAGGGAATAAATCGCCTTTATTATAGTCTATAGTTCATTAAAGATCCATTCATGGAGTCGTTAATTAAAAAACAACATATAGTGGGTACGGAGTCAACCGGATACCCCCATAAAGGATTTCCCGTGATCTAGACCTGATTTATAGCGTTTGCCATAAATTCCTTCTGTTTGGAGGTTCTCATACCGAGTTGCAATCAAAAGGTAATTATTGGTAGCCGCAGGCTTTCGCCTGCGCCTGCACAGGCTGGAAAGCCTCTGCTACCATTTGAGTGCGAAGTGGTATCAAATCCCCCTAAATCCCCCTTTTTCAAAGGGGGACTTTAACAGCAATCCCTTGTAGTTCCCCCCCTTTTTTAAAGGGGGGCAGGGGGGATTATAATGATTTCCATAACAGAAAAAACTTTTGAGCAATTACTATAAGAAACAGCATAGAGAAAACCATAATTGGCGAGGACTTCAAGATGGTGGGTTCAAGCGTCGGTTTCGAGGGCTTCGATCAGTCGATAAAGTGGGTCGCAGTGGGCATCGAAGCCATTGCCATTGGGATCATCGTGGTGGGTGCCATAACCACCACCATCATCTTCCTCGTGCGGGTCATCAAAGAGGGCGCCCTGGATGATTGTTATCGGAGATTCCGCAGCGATTTCGGCAAGGCCATCCTGCTGGGTCTGGAATTTCTCATTGCTTCCGATATCGTCGGCACGGTGGCGATTGGCCCTACCTATAATGATCTGGGGATATTGGCGCTTTTGGTAGTAATTCGAACCTTTCTGAGTTTTTCCCTGGAATTGGAGATCACCGGACGCTGGCCCTGGCAACCTGCCACCGATGGCCGCAGGTCGAAATAAGCCAATCCAGCGGGGCTCAGTTTTAACTACCCGGCCTGACTACATCCTAATAAAGCCATCTCCCTTTCCGCCTTCTCTTCCGGCGCATCACCCTCTACTACTTCTTTTTAGCCACCAAGATACTGGCGTCCATGCCGCTGTGGATGAGCGAAGGCGCCGCCAGACCCGCGGCCTCAACCCACTCCGCCACTTCCCCATGGGTGTAGGCCCGGCCCCGGGGGGTGACGGCCAGCATGTGCACCCCGAACATGGCCGCACCCGGGGGGCTGGCCCCGTCGGCGTTGAGGTAGAAATCCTGGATGGCCAGGGTGCCGCCGGGGGCCAGGGCCGCCACTGCCTTGGCGATGATGAGCTTGCACTGCTCCTCGTCGTGGCTGTGGAGGATCTGGGAGACCCAGATGAAATCGTAGCCCCTGCCGATGTCATCCTGGAGAAAGTTTCCCGCCAGGGTGCCCACCCGGTCCGTCAGGCCGTTTTTGGCAATATTTTCCCGGGCGATCTCCAGGGGCATGGGCAGGTCGAAGACCGTGGCGACAAGCCCCGGGTTGGCCTGGGCAAAGTTAATGGCATAGGTGGCCGGGCCTCCCCCCAGGTCCAGGAGACGGCGCACGGCCTTCAGATCCAGCTTGGCCGCCACCTGGGGGGCCAGGTCCCGGGCGATGGCGTGCATGCCCCAGATAAAGGCCCGGACCTCGGATGCGTCCCGTTCGGGGCGGGCGTCCAGCCACTTTTCCGGGTCCGCCTGCGCCGGGTGGCCCGCCCGGACCGTCTCCTTCAGGTCTTCCCAGCCTCGCTCCCAGGTGTGCTCCATGTGTTTGATGATGGCCCCCCGGTAGTTTTCCGAGCCCCGCACCAGGAAGCGGGAGGCCAGTTGGCGATTCTTGAAGGTGTCTCCGCTTTTTTCCAGGAGCCCCAAGGCGGCCAAGCCATTCAGAAAGATGCCGGTGGCCCGGGCGTCGGCCTGAAGCCAGGCCGCGGTCTGCTCCGCGCTCTTCGGTTCGGCCAGGAAATCGAACAGGCCCAAATCCACGGCCACCATGAGCATCTTGGCGACCTGGAAGCCCCGGGCCATGGACATGATTTGCTCAAAACCGCCTTCAGGATCCAACGTCATGGTTTGCTCCCTTTTCTCCAAGTTAATTACTGAGAGAAGGATCGGGGGCAGCCGCCCCTTCTTTCCTATTACTGGTTTCCTGAACCCAGCGTTTTCTCTTCCGGATGGTCAAACCGCCTGATCCAGCGGTACACCGGCTCCCGGTAGTATCCCAGGAGCAGGACGAGCACCAGGCACAGTCCCAGGATGATCAGGGTGCTGTAATAGTCGCCCTGGTAAACCTTGGCCCCCTGGAGGTTCAGGAGCAGGGTGCCGGGAATCCGTCCCACCACGCAGATCAGCAGAAATAATTTGAAGGGCATGCGGCTCAGGCCCAGGAGGAAACAGAGGTAGTCTTTGGGAAAGCCGGGAAGAAGGAAGAGGATGAACGAGACCAGGGCCCCCTGGCGTTCCATCAGGAAATCGAACTTCTGGAGGATTTCCGATGGAATCCACCGTTTTACGTAGTGTTCTTCCAGCCAGCGGGCGATAAAAAAAGCGCCCACCGAGCCCAGAGTCAGGCCCAGGGTGGAATACAACAGGCCCAGGGGCGCCCCGAACAGGTAGCCGCCGATGAAACCGGTGGCCTCCCCGGGGATGGGGGCGAAAACCACCTGGAGGGCCTGGATCACGATGAATGCCAGGGGCGCCAGGGGCCCCGCAGCCTTGAGGACGGATTTGATCAAATCCTTATTGGTGCAGACCCCAAAGTAATGGCACGCCTGGCCCCAGAGGAAGCTGCGGCAGTGAAAGGCCCAGAACAACAGCCCCAGGCTCAGAAGGACCAGAACCAGCAGTCCCCAGAGCCAGGGTCGGTTCTTCGGCGAAAAAATTCCGTTCCCCTCTTCAGTCACTTATCCAAGAACTCCTTATTAACCATCAACCCCGCGCCCTCCGGTATCGGCAGGCAAGCGGGATTCTCTTCGGGTGATTATCCGGCGTTATCAAAGGCTGGGGCGCGGAGATCCGGCAGGCTTCAGCATATCACAACCCCATGGAGGAACCAACTCCCAGGTATTGGGCGATCTCAGCGGTTAGGTCATCTTTAACTTCCATAACGCCAGCGGTAACCGGGTCCGAATTCACCGCCTTAGATTTCATAATCTCACTCCTTCCTGCCGCGGGAAATGAGGTAACCAGACATCAGACTTAAATGATTAGCTGACTCCCCTGGAGGCTTCCCCGGCGGGTGAATTCATCCCGGATGCGCTTCAGGATCCGGGATTTATCCAGGCACCAGGCCGGAGCCAGCAGTTCTTCGGCATGGGGGTCCCCGGTCAAGCGGTGAATCACCAGGTGGGCCGGGAGCCGTTCGATGAAGTCCACTACGCCATTGACGTACTGGTCTTCGGTGAGGCAGACGTACTCCCCTTCCTGGTGGAGCCGGGCCAGTCCGGAATCCTTGATGACATACAGCAAGTGGATTTTGACGCCATGCACCGGCAGCCGGGCCAGAAACTCAGCGGTGGCCGCCATCTCCCGGGGGCCCTCTCCCGGCAGCCCCAGAATCACGTGGGCCACCACCGAGAGCCCCCGGGCCGCAGCCCGGGCCGTAGCCTCGCGGAAGCAGGCCGAGTCGTGGCCCCGGTTGAGGCGCGCCAGGGTCGCGTCATGGGCGGACTGCAACCCCAGTTCCAACCATATAAGCCGGTCCCGGGCATAGCCGGCCAGGAGGTCCAAAACCTCATCTCCCAGGCAGTCCGGGCGGGTGCCGATGGCGAGGCCCACCACCTGGGGAGGCGCCAGGGCCGCCTCGTAGATCTCCCGGAGTCTGGCTACGGGCGCATAGGTATTGGAAAAACTCTGGAAATAGGCGATGAACCGGGCCGCCCCGTAGCGCCGGGAGAGGCGGGCCATACCCGCCTCCATTTGGGCCGGGATGCTCTGGCCCCGCCCCCAGGCGCCGGTCCCGGAGCCCCGGGCATTGCAGTAGAGGCAGCCCCCGGCGCCCACCCGGCCGTCCCGGTTGGGGCAGGTCAGCCCGGCATCCAGAGTGATTTTCTGAACCCGTTGGCCGAACCGTTCTTTCAGGTAAGAATTGAGATCCCGGTAGGGCAAGTCGGCGGCCATCAGGCCAGGTCCCCCCAGGCATACTGGATCAGGGTGATGGCTGCCAGCGCCGCGGTGGCTACCTTGAGGCGGCGGGGTCCCAGGCTGACCACCCGGAAGCCGGCCTCCCGGGCCAGGGCCGCCTCGCCGGCAGAAAACCCGCCTTCCGGGCCGATGAGGACCCTGACGTCTCGGGGCCGGGGCAGAAGTAGCAAAGAGTGAAGACCCCCACCCCGCTCCTCTTCCCAAAAGATGAGTTTGACTCCCTCCGGGCCGTCCAGCGCCGCGGCAAAATCCCGGGGCGGCTCGATTAAGGGGAGCATGGACCGCTGGCAGGACTTGAGGCTCTCCCGGGCCAGGCGCTGCCAACGCTCCCGGCGCCGCGCCGCCCGTTCCGGGGTAAGCCGTTCCGACCGCTCCGAGATAAAGGGGAAAATCCGGTTCACCCCCATCTCGGTGGTCAGGCGCACCACCTCGTCTATGGCCTCCCCCTTGGCCAGGCCGACCCCCAGGACCAGGGACAGAGGCGACTCTCCCCAGGCGTCCAGCTTGCCCAGGAT
>JAGVPN010000437.1 GCA_020052215.1 Syntrophobacterales bacterium | reverse complement strand
TGGAGCCCCCGGGCCATGGCGGCATTCTCCGCCGGCAGCCCGAAGGCGTCCCAGCCCATGGGATGGAGCACGTTGAAGCCCCGCATCCGCTTGTACCGGGCCACCACGTCCCCGATGGTATAGTTGCGTACGTGGCCCATGTGGATGCGTCCGGAAGGGTACGGGAACATCTCCAGCACATAGTACTTGGGCCGGGCCGGGTCTTCCGGCGCGTTAAATAGCCCCCGCTCCTCCCAGATCTTCTGCCACTTGGCTTCCAGGGGGCGGGGTTCATAACGAGGGGCCATGCCATGCTCCTGATCGCAGGTTTCCGTAAAAGTTAAAATTTATCACAGAAATGTTTCCCCAGGTCAATTAATTATGGCGGCCGGTTGTCCAACCAGACGCCGGCTGCGGTTATCGCCGTAAAAACCCCCGCTCACAGCATCGATTCCGGGGTTAACCAGAAAAGGCTTTTCAGGGAGAGGCGCGGCCAGAACCGACTCATGGGTTCATGGTAATGGCGCGTCTCTTTGCCATCCGCTTCGCTAACCCACACGAGATCATCGCCTCCCAGGAGAATAACCCGGTAGGTGCGGAGGGGGGAGATCCCCTTGGCGAACAGTAATGCCGCCTGGTTAGCGAGTTCATGGCTGCGGATGACGATGCCGTTCTGGGTATCGAGCCTCATGGAGCGCGGGTCAAAGTTGAAGGAGCCCACGAACACTGTTTGGCGATCCAGGACGAAGGTTTTGGCGTGCAAGGCTCCCCGGGACGAGCTGCCGAACTGGATGGACGAGCCGCCGAACTGGATGAGGGAGGCCCCGCGCTGAATGAGGGATCCCCCGCCCTGGATGAAGGATTTGGAGAGTCGGAGGAAGTCGGCGGGGAGGCTGTGGACCTGATGGTGCTGTATTTGCACCAACGTAGGTTTTATCTCATAAAGCTCCACCCCCATCCGGATGAGGTCCAGCCGGTAGCGCATATAGCCGATCTGGGCCAGCGGTGCGTCAGTGGAGGCGAAGGAATTGGTAATGATCTTGATCGTCAGATTGCGGTCCCGCATCTTCCGGAGCAATCGCATCCCAGCCTGGCCGGGTACGAAATAGGGGGTGACCATGAGCACCTCGCCCTGGGCCGCTTCAATGATTCCCTTGAGCTTCTGGGTCATTTTAGCTGCTTGACGTGAGTCGTCCGGGTCGATGCATTTTAACGGATGGTCAGAGAGAACTTCCGCCTGCCCCCAGACTATCGGGATCTGGCCGGCGTCGATCCGCTTCAGAAGGTCGCTCTCTTGCACCTGGAGACCGTAGGTCGATTTTTGCAGACGTTCCCTCTGGGTTGCGAGGTCCCGGATAGCTGCCCGAAGGTCATCAGCGTCAGGCTGGCGCGAGATCAGGGCGCTGATGGGCACGGCCAGGACGCAGTTCCAGTAATTGTCGAAAATCGCGCTCACTTCCCGGGTGATCGGCCCCACGGCCATGATGTCAATATCGTAGAAGTTGAAGTCATCGCCCGCGCCGAAGTACTCATCTCCGATATTGCGCCCGCCCACGATGGCCACACTGTTGTCGGCGATGAACGCCTTGTTGTGCATCCGCCCTCTAAGCCGGTTGGGTCCAAAGGCCATTTTGAAAGCGCGGCCCAGAAGAGTTCTCCGATACGTTCCGAAGGGGTTAAAGACCCTTACCTCAAGGTTGGGGTGGCTTGTCAGGGTGGCCAGCAGCCAATCCGTCTCTGGCGTCTGGTGCCAATCGTCCAGCAGAAGACGCACTCTCACCCCGCGATCAGCCGCGGCCATGAGGCGGTCGTATACAAACTTACCCGTGAGGTCGTCATGAAAAATATAGTACTGCAGGTCGAGGGTTTTTTCCGCCCTGTCGATCAAGCGGGCTCGGGCGGAAAAGGCATCTACCCCGGTGGGCAGGAAGTAAAATCCCGAAGCCCCCGGGTGGTTAACTGCCTGGGCCTGAACCTTCTTCCCCAGGCTGGTGCCTTCAGGCCGGTAAAGGGCGCTGGAGACGGGGCGCGGATAGTCATACGGAATGGTGGCGCACCCGTTCAAAAGAACCAGGAGCAGCCAGAGAAGAGGGAAGAGGACGGCTCTCGCCGCCTGGTGACGCTCCATCAACATTCCTCCGGATCCTACGTCTGTCGCTGGATCATCGCGCTGAAGGTCACGGCGGCAATTTCCTCTCGATTCCCTGGTGAGCCGGGAATCGGGGTGAGGCGATCAGCGCTGGTTGATGGTTTAAGGTGCCTTTTCCGTGAGGCTTTTAATGCCTGCCTGCTTTTTTATGCGGTCGATGTCTAATTTCTGGATCCACTTGGGCAGATTGCTCCAGGTCTGGTGAAATCCGAAGCCGCCCTGGGTCATCTCCCGGATCGCCTCGGCTTTGCTCCAACCCTGCACGGCGATGCGGTAAACTGCGATCATGGCGCCGGTGCGGTCGGCCCCATGCTGGCAGTGAACCAGAACGGGGCTGCGCTTAGGGTCGGTGACAATCTTGAGGAATCGAACCGCTTCCTTCTCCTCGGGGTGCCAGGCTTTCATGTAGATATGTTCGTAGGCCAGTTCAGTGCCGCCAATTTCCCCGCGATCCGAGTGAAAAGAACGCAGGTTAATAATGGTTTTGAGGCCCAATTTCTTTAAGTTTTGCATGCCTTGGGGACTGGGTTGGTCGCCCCGATAGAGTTCGTCGGAAATCCGGTACAGGTTCGGCACCCCTTCCAGCTTGACCGGTTGGGCCCAGGTTTTAGGCCGATTGGCTGGTGAGGGGTCCGCCCAAGCCACCCCCGAAAGCAAAAATACGCTTGCTGCGGCAAGGAGGGCGCCCCCCCGGTAACCGGCCTTAGCCCAGACCAAAAAGTCACGCATATCCCTTCCTTGTGGTTCTCGGCTGGCTGTCAGACTCAATGGTTATCCGGCGAGGTCTTTGACAGGCGCGCCGTGGTTTGCTCATCGAGGTCGAAATCGCATCCTTCAATCAGAGAAACGCGGCAAAATCCTGGATTTTTACTTTTCGTTGCGCCACTGCCTGGCCGATACGCTGCAGGTCGCCAAGATTCTCGACTGAGTCGATTTTCTGGACATCCTCCGGTTGGATGTCCGCCAGACCTAACTCAGCCAGTCCCTTAAAGGTTAGTTCGGCGTTATAGCGCAGATAAGTGAAGAGTTTGGGGTTAACCGGACCCCGCTTGCCGATAAGATCGCCAATTTCCGAGTCCAGGGGATCGCCCACCAGGCATTTCCCAAAAACCCGACAGAGAAAATCCTGCTCGTTCAGGGCGGCGAACATCAGGGCCAAGGGCAGGGAGGCGGAGTGGTACAAGAGGTTCATGTCGCTGGGTTGGAGGTCGACATCGGCTTTGGGGTTGGTGCCGGTGCCGATGGAAACCACCAGGATATTGTCCTCCCCCGCCGGCCAGTTGAGGTTGTAGGGTTCAACGGTGGCCATGAGAAAGGCTTGGAAGGCAGGGTTGTTGTAGGTGGTGAGGGCTCCATCGATGAAAACGAATTCTTCTGCACCGACCCGGACGACTTCGGGCGGGAAGAAACATGGCGCCGCAGTACTGGCTCGCACCAACTGCCAGAGCGGGATATTCAGATTGCAGCCCGGGAGCTCTCTTTGGTTGAACTTGGCAAAAGGATTATTGGTGACCGGCCAGGGCGAATCCGTGGTGGCATTGCGCATCACCGCCATCACCAGGGTCTTGATTCGGTCACTCCCGAGGGTCGTATCGGCCCCGAACACCTCGTGGAGCTTTTGGGAGAGTTTCGTATCTTCGTATTTGTAGCGGAACCGCCGTAAGACGCTTGCCTCCTCGAACATTTCCCTGCTGGTGGCCAGATAGAAACTGCGGATCTCGGGCACAGTCATACCCAGGGAGAGGGCGGTGCCGATAATCGCCCCGGTACTGGTTCCCGCCATAAAGTCGAAGTAATCGGCGAGGACGAAATCAGCTGGACGTCCTGATTTCTCCCGCAACCGATTTTCAATTTCGGCAAGTATTTCTAAGGTGATTATCCCCCGGATACCGCCACCGTCCAACGCCAGGATGCGTTTGGGGCCTTTTGCTCTGATTCTCTCAGATAAAGTCATGAGCCCCTCCTTTCCCCAAAAAAGCTCATGGGCGGCGTCAATGGACGAAAGTTAGAATAACGGGGTGATTATCAGGAATTTTTCAGATTGAACCGCGTTGGTTAGGTTCTACACCGCATTTTTGTCGACATTTGCTAAGGTTTTAAAATAACAGCAACCTTCAGCAAAAATATTCGCGCTAAAAAAACTAGTCATGCATCAGTGCTTGCCATTTATTAATAACCACCCCATTATACAATTGCACTTGCATCAAATCGAGTGAAGTTCCAAACCCTAAAATGCATCTATTTCCATAAGCATAATCATAGATTTTGATGCCGTTGCTAAGTTCTTTTTCCGAAAGTGGCAATCCGAGCATCGTCAAAACATCACTTTCGGTGGTTTTGCCAACTCCAATTCTATCCATCGCAGCAACGTCATATTGACGCCCGGCTGTATGGGAACACCCCAAAAATATAACCGCCAATACTATGATTAACAGGTTCTTCCCCATAATCTCCTCCCAAATGCCCTGAGGAACTTATCCCCTTGGGTCCGCCATGAGGCTGTGGGCCTAGAATAGTCTTAGGTTCTTTATTAATCATTTTAGGAAAAAAAACAAGGGGTTTACCACCGGAAAATCCCCAGGAGAACCAATTTTCCACCGTATTTCTGACTTGACTCCAGGATTTAGCCCCTCCAAGACCTGGAAATTGATTTACTCGACCTTATCAAAATGCCGGATGCTTTCGGGGCGAAATCTCCCAGTGAATGGTGGGAATCCCGTGGAACCATGGTCCTCAGGGAGGAATGCCGGGCCCATGCCACCCGGGCCGGACCCCAGACTAATTTTATTGACAATCCCCTCGCCCCGGGTAATGATAAAAATTCAGCCCGGTCTATCCCGGGAAAGGCGAAGCTATGGCCATAGACCTGAACATTGTGATCGGCGGCGCCGCGGGCCAGGGAGTCCACACCATTACGGGTCTCCTGGCCAGGATCCTGGTGCGGCAGGGGTGCCAGGTCCTGTTCGTCCAGGACTACCAGTCCCGCATCCGGGGCGGCCATCTCTTTAATCGCCTCCGCGTCGCCGATCAACCCCTCCTGTCCTCCCGGGAGGGCATTGATCTCTTAGTGGCCCTGAACCAGGAAACCATCTCCCGCCACCGGGACGAGCTGTCGCCGGACGGGGTGATTATTTACGATGCCGCCGGGGTGGGCGACTTGCCCGCGGAGTTAAGCACCCTGGCGCTGACGGCCGGGGACCTGCTCCCCGACCAGCAAGCTGCGGAATTGGCCATCAATGCCGGGGCCTCCGGGGCCATCCTGGGGCTGCTCAAGCTGCCCCTGGAACCCCTGATGGCGACGCTGCTGGAGGCCTTTGAGGCCAAGGGTGTCGAAGTGGTGGGTTGGAACCACAAGGCCGCCGCCGCAGGCTATCGATTAGGCGCGGCCGCGGGCAATCGCCATTCCCTGGCGGGGATCGCCACCCCGCCCCAGCCCCGGCTCCTGATCAGCGGCCATGAAGCCATCGCCCTGGGGGCCCTGGCCGCGGGTCTGCAGTTGATCTGCGGTTATCCCATGACTCCCTGGAGCAGCGTCTTGAACGCCATCGGCCAGCGAGCCGAGAAGTTCGGGGTGGTGGTGGAGCAGGCGGAAGACGAGATCGCGGCCATCAACCTGGCCATCGGCGCCTCCTACGCCGGGGTCCGGGCCATGACCGGCTCCTCCGGGGGCGGCTTCGCCCTGATGGTGGAAGCCCTGGGGTTGGCGGGGTGCACCGAAACCCCTCTGGTCATCCTGGAGTCCCAGCGCCCCGGCCCCAGCACCGGCCTCCCCACCCGCACGGAGCAGGGCGACCTCAGTTTTCTGCTGTACGCCGGGCAGGGGGACTTTCCCCGGGCGGTGTTGGCCCCGGGAAATGCAGCCCAGGGATTCGCCCTGATGGTTAAGGCCTTCAACCTGGCCGACCGCTACCAGTTGCCGGTGATCGTCATCACGGATCAATATTTCGGAGATACCAATTTCACCCAGGAGCAAGGGGACTTTCCCCAGGACGTTGCCATCGAGCGTGCCATCGACACCGGCCCGGTTGACGGTATCTACGAACGCTATGCCCTGACCGCCAGCGGCATCTCGCCCCGGCGCCTCCCGGGCTTCGGCCCGGTGGTGGTGGCCGATTCCGATGAACACACCCCTGACGGCCACCTCACCGAGGACCTTAAGATGCGGGTGAAGATGCATGACAAGCGTCTGCGCAAGCTGGCGGGGCTGGCCCAGGAGTTAGACGGCATCACTACCAGTGGTCCGGACAACGCCCCCCTGGCCCTGGCCTGCTGGGGCTCCAGCCTGGGTCCGGTGGCCGAAGCGGTGGCCCGCCTTAACGCCCAGTCCACCCCGGCCCGCCTGGTGCATTTCAGCGAACTGTGGCCGTTTCCGGCCCAGGCGGTGGCCAGGTCACTGGGGCACCCCCAGAAGCTGGTGATGGTGGAGATGAACGCCACCGGGCAGTTTAACCGCCTGCTGCGCCAGGAGACCGGGATGGCCGCGGACCACCTGGTGCTCAAGTATGACGGGGCTCCCCTGACCCCGGAGTATATCCTCCGGGCTCTCGCCGGGCACGCCTGAGGAGGTTGTCATGCTGCCGCTGGACTTATATCAGGGAATCGAGTCGGCCTGGTGCCCGGGTTGCGGCAATTTCGGCCTGCTCAAAGCCTTCAAGCAGGCCCTGGCGGAGCTTTCCATCCGGCCCGAGGA
>JAGVPN010000027.1 GCA_020052215.1 Syntrophobacterales bacterium | reverse complement strand
GATAAAATACTCCAGACTCTTGGAAGGCAGTACATCTTCAATGCGGACCGGAATGACCGGGTTCCTCCGGTTCACCGCCCTTTCCACTTCCCGCTTAATATGGCTAGAGGCGTTGCAATTGGCGGAAAATATCAAAAGCATGACCTTGGCGTCATTGATAGCGTCAATAATGGATTCGCCCCAGTTACTGCCCGGCAGGACATCCCTTGGTGTCATCCAGCAGCGAATGCCGTTGGCTTCCAAAAATGTGCAAATCTTATCCGCCGCGAGTTTGTCTTTGCTGGAATAACTGATGAATACATCATGGAGCGGCATTTCAAACAATCCTTTATCCAAGTGCAAGGATTAACGAGTTATAGACATTTCGATTGTCAGCTACTGATGATCCTGCTTCCCACCCTTGGATTTTGGCGGTGGATCAGGTATAGAGGAACGATGCCGGCTTTTTGGGGCAGAGGAACCCGGCCCACATAGTCACAGTTAAAATCTATGATCTTTTGGGTGGAAGCCAGGGCGCCAAATTGCTGACTGGCGTACACCTGGCCCACGGGCGTAATGAACTCGATGTGCGCGGTCATGCGGCCGAATATCAATCCAAACTAAAGAGGATTGATATGGTTTTTCCCTTGCTCTGCATTGGAAGTCTATCTTTAACCGGAAATATGCCTTTCTGACTAACTTTGGTCCAAATTGAGAGGGATCAGCCCTTTTTAAGGTTTGTTTGCCCAATTGACCTCATTATCAAGGGCACATATATATTACCGATAACCATCTTAGCGAGTTTAAATCAAAAAATATACAGAAATTTTAGACCTGTAAAAATTAATTATTTGTCACGCTGAGTGAAGCGAAGCATCTCGTATTGGGAGATTCTTCGGTCGCTTCACTCCCTCAGAATGACAGAATAAATGATCTCCGCAGAGCTTTCTTCAATTAAGTGAACCGTATTGGGCTTAAGATCCCTTGGGCCCCGTCTAAATGGTACAGTCGATCAACCGCGAGCGCCGGATGGCGCTCATGGGTGAGAATCAAAATGGTGGCGGTACTTTTGCAAGCGTTGATGACCTCGGCCAGGAGTTTGCGTGCCCGGTCGTCGAGGTTTGACCATGGTTCATCCAGGATCATGATCGGCGACTCTCTCAAGAGCAGCCTGGCGATGCAAATCCGCTGCCTCTCACCGGTGCTGGCCCCTTGGCCCCGCGGGTCCATGACGGTTTCAATGCCCTGAGGCAAACGCGCCAAAAAGTCCTTTAACTGGGCCTGTTCCAGGGCCTGCAAAATTTGTCGGTCACTCGCGTCCGGCTGCGCGATGAGGAGGTTGCCTCTCAGGGTCTCCTGGAAAATAAAGTGATTCTGGGTGACAACCCCAATTTTCTTCCGAAGCTCAGTGCGTGAAATTCGCCGGAGGTCGATCCCGCCGATGGAGATGACTCCTTCCTGGGGTGCATAAAGGCGTAGGAGCAAATTGATGAGAGTGGATTTGCCGCTTCCACTTTCGCCATCAATGACGGTGACGGAATTGGCGGGAATGAGCAGGTCCGCCCGGTTGTAGAGCCGCCGCCCTCCCGGGTAACCGAAGGTCAGACTGGATAGCTCGATGGCGACGGATTGGCTTGGCAGGGTTACCGTGGGGTGGCTATCTTCCGCCTCAGGGGCTTCAGCTAAAAATCCGGCCAGATGTCGAATCCCGGTGAATTCGGTCTGCACGGTGGCCACCAACCTGGTGAGTTGGTTGACCGACATCTGCAAGAGGGTGGCATAAAAGAAAAACAGCAAAAAAGGCTCGAGACCCATCTTACCCCGGGCGATGAGGTAATAGGCCAGGGCCACCAACCCTAAGCCGCCCAGTTGGGTGAGCAGCTCAATACCGGGGGAAAATACCGAGAGCACCGCCCCGGCTCGTACCGAAAGCTTCTGCAGCCCGGAGGTGTGCCTCTGGAAATGTTCCGCTTGCTGCTCCTCGGCCGCCAGTACCTTGACGGTGTCGATCCCCTGGATGGTTTCGTCGAAGACCCGCTGTATGTCGCTCCACGTGGCCCGCTGAGCCCTGGCATAATAACCCATAATTCGGTTGAGGACGCTCACCAGCAGCGTGGTGAGGCCTACGATGCCGAGGGCCGCCAGGGTAAGCGAGGCCGGACAGAAATAGAAGAGGACGACCGTCACCGCTATGGCGGTGATGAGTTCGCGCCCGACACCGGGAAGAAAATCAGCGAAGAACCGCTGGGCTTGCGCAATATCGCTGGAGAATTTGGTGAAAAATTCGCCGGCGGATTGCTGCTGGAAATAGGACAGGGGCAGGTGGCTGGCTTTATCGAAAAAATCGGTTTGAAGCTGCTTGAGCAGGTTGAACGAAAAGACGGTGCCGGTATACCCGCTAATCCCTTGCAGCACGGCGATGGCAAGGAAGATCAGGGCTAGTTGCTCGAGCAAGGGCAGCCCCGAGGTCCAAAGATTGGCGTGTTGGCCATTGATGGCCAGGCTCACCAGCTGTTGATAGTAGCGCGGCTGTAGAGCGATGAGCACCCCGCAGCCGAGCTGCACGATAACTAAGAGCGTCAAAGGGAGGCGATAGCGTGAGATGATGCCGGTAATCCAGGATCTCATGGCTCTGGGCAGGCGTGGGACTGTCTTTGCAGGTCTGCCAAGGCTCGATGGATTCTGGCAAATATCAGCTGATAATCTTTGCAGAAAGGGTCCTTGGCCATGTGGTCATGACTAAACACCAGGGCGTTGAGGGGGCAGCCGCCGTGGCAGATTGGCCGGTGCATGCAGGTGTGGCAGTCTGAAAGCGTCTCGGCTCGCCGCCGAATATCTTCACAAAAAGGTAAAGCTACCAATTCCTGGATTTCACGGTCGTGGATATTACCTAAGAGGGGGGCCTCAAACCGGCTGCACAGCACCACCTCCCCAGAGGGTTTCACTCCGAGATGCGACCCGGCACAGGTTCGGCGCTGCTGACATTCGTAAGGCACACCACCAACAATTGCCTTTAGGTACAGGTCCAGAGGCGACACGGTGACCCGCTGGCGTTCCGTACTGGCCCATTCGTCGAATAAGCGGCAAAGAAATACGCCATATTCCCCGGGCTGCAGCAAGTATGGCGCCGAGGTCTCCGGGTGGCGCCCCGGAATCATCGGGTTAATGCGGAAACCATACCCCAGGCCCTGAAAGTACCGGTAGATTGCCTGCTCCTGACCCAGACTCCGCCGGGTAACCACCGCGTTGAACCCCGCTGACACTCCCTGTTCTTCCAAGAGGCGAACTTTCCCCAAAACCGCCGCGTGGCTTCCCTGCCCATCGGCACCGATTCGCATCGAGTCGTGCAGGACTTGGGGGCCGTCGAGGCTAATACCGATCTGAAACTCGTGGTCACGGAAAAAGGCGCAAAAGTCATGATCGAGGAGCAGGCCGTTGGTCTGGAGATAATGATGGAATTTCAGGTCCGAGGCCAGCCCGTGAAGAATTTTCAGCGCGGCCCGGAAGAACCCGAGGCCCGCCAGGAGGGGTTCTCCCCCGTGCCAGAGGATATGGATTTCCCTGAACCCATGTCCCTCGGCATACCGGGCCGTTTTTTCCAAGGCCGTCTGCAGCGTCTGCCGGCTCATGACGCCGGGGTCGGCGCCGTCCGAATAGCAATATCGGCAGCTAAGATTGCAGCG
>JAGVPN010000479.1 GCA_020052215.1 Syntrophobacterales bacterium | reverse complement strand
GCATCCCCGGTCCGCAGGTTTTCCAGGGCGGCGGCCAGGCGCCGAGCCTCCCGGGCCACGGGCGCCTCCAGGGGGCCGCTCAGGCGAACCAGGGCCAGGCGGGTAAAGGGGGGGTAACCCAGTTGCCGCCGGGTCTCCAATTCCTGCTGGAAAAAGCGGTCGTAATCCTGGGATTGAACCGACTGGAAGACGTAGTGTTCCGGCTGGTAGGTCTGAATCAGCACGGCGCCCTTGGCCGCGCCCCGCCCGGCCCGCCCGGCCACCTGGGACAGGAGTTGGAAGGTGCGCTCCCCGGCATGATATTCCGGGAAAAAGAGGCTGAGGTCCGCGGCGATGACCCCCACCAGGGTGACCTGGGGAAAGTGATGCCCCTTGGCGATCATCTGGGTGCCCACCAGGAAGTCCAGGTCCCCGGCGGCAAAGGCTTGCAAGACCTTGAGGGCCCGGCCGCTGTTCGGGGCCGTATCCCGGTCCAGGCGGGCCACCCGGGCGGTGGGGAAAAGTCTTTTCACCTCCGACTCCACCTTTTCGGTGCCCACCCCGTAGCGTTTGATGGCGCTGGACTGGCAGTTTGGGCACTGCTCCGGCGTCGCCTGGGTATAGCCGCAGTAATGGCAGACCAGCCGGTCCTGGTCCAGGTGTTGGGTCAGGGCCACGCTGCAATGCCGGCACTGGAACACCTGGCCGCAAAAAAGGCAGAACACGGCCCGGGAGTACCCCCGGCGATTGAGGAACAGCAAAGCCTGTTCCCCCCGGCGGAGGACCTCTTCCAGGGCGCCCTTAAGCGGCTGGGAGATCACTTTGAGACTTTTGTCGCCCCGCTGGGTCCGCAAGTCCACTAACTGGATTTCCGGCAGGGTCTGGGGAGTGACCCGGCGGTGGAGTTGAAGATAGCGATATTTGCCTTCCCGGGCCGAGAAGCAGGAGGTCACCTGGGGGGTGGCGGAGACCAGGACCACGGCGGCGCCCGCCAGCTTGCCCCGGTAAAGGGCCACATCCCGGGCCTGGTAGAGGAGGCCGCCCTCTTGTTTATAAGAGGGGTCGTGTTCTTCATCCACCACCACCAACCCCAGGCGGGGCAGAGGGGCAAACACCGCGGAGCGTGCCCCCACCACAATATCCACTTCTCCCACCATGATGCGGCGCCATTGATCCACCCGAAAGGCCTCGGACAGGCCGCTGTGCAGCAGGGCCACCCGGGGGCCGAAGCGCCGCCTGAAGGCCTGGGCCACGGGGTGGGTCAGGGCGATCTCCGGCGCCAGGACCAGGACCTGGCGTCCCTGGGCCAGGGCATGGGCGGCGGCGCTCAAATAAACCTCGGTCTTGCCGCTGGCCGTGACGCCGTGCAAGAGAGAAGGGGCGAACTTGCCCCCGTCAATCCCGGCGACGATGGCCGTTAGGGCCTGTTCCTGGTCGGGCACCAGGGTGAGGTTTTCTGTAAGGGCGAAAGATGCATCAGCCTCGTGGGTCCGGAAACGGGTGCGGTCCTCGAGTCCGATTAAGCCTCGGGCGGCCAGGCGGCGCAGGCTGTCACGGCAGGCGGGGAAGCGGGGCTGAAGATCTTTCACCGGGGTGGGGCCGGCTTCCAGCAGGTAAGCCAGGAGGTCCCGGGACTTGGGGCCCAGGCGCTTAAGGGGCTGGTCGCCCTCAGGCTGAACCACCGGAAAGGCCCAGAGTTCCCGGCGGGGTTGGGCGGCCGGGCCGCCCCCGGGAATGATGAAGCTCAGCGCCTCCCCCAGGGGGTACTGATAGTAATCCGCCACCCAGCGGAACAGGGGCGTCAGCTCCGGGCCGAACCGGGGTATGGGGTCCAGGACCTCCCGGATGTCCCGGAGAGTCCCGGGAGGGGGCTCGCAGGCCGGACCAAGGAGATATCCCGTTACCTGGCGGCGACCTACCGGCACCCGGACCAGGCTGCCCACCTGGGCGCCTGCGGCCGCCAGGGTTGCCGGCAGGCGATAGGTCAGGGTATGGGCCAGGGGCAGGGCCACCGCCACCTCCCAAAGATCGGCAAGGTCTGGATGAGTCGTATTCGGGGAGGGGGATACCGGCATAAGACCTATTATAGGTCAAAAAACAGATTAATACTCCTTCGATTGCAACCCGAAGACTTCGGCATAGGCTGCGGTCACGACGCAAAACGACAGGGGAATCGTCACCAACAGGCCCAGACCCAGGAGCAAAGCCCCGGCCAGATTAAGCAGGACCAAAAGCAGCGTGAAAGCAAAATAACCGAACCATCGGGGATTAATGGTCCGGCGGCTCAACTCCATGGCCGGCCAGAAATCCTGACGGCGATCCACCACCAGGTATGAGGCGAACAGATAGGCAACGAAGAGATATACCCCCGGGACAATTAACAGCATCGTGCCGATGACGATAAACAGGCAAGTTACCAGGGAAAGCAGCAAAAGGGGCAAAAAGAACTGAAAACCCGCGAAAAAGTCACGAAATTCGGGGGTTTGCCCTTGCAGGAGTTTGGCGCTGACGATAAAGTTGCCCATGAACAGCGGGGTACCGACGACCGCCGCCGCCACCGCGCCCACGTAGGGGGTTCGGTTCAAGGCCACTTGGATGACGAGATTAAGGAGACAAAAGCTCACAAACCCGCCGGGGTATTGCTTGAATAATCCCCAGCCGGTCTTAAAGTAGTCACTGAGGGGCAATGATGCCGGTGCCCGGGCTAAAGATGGCTCTAAGGCCGGCGGCGGGGAATCCGTGGGCTGCCCGCAGGCGGGGCAATGTTGTTCGGCTCCGGTCAATTGATTGCCGCAGTTATGGCATTGGGGCATGATTTTTTCTCCTCTCATGGATTGCCAGAGAAATCTGGCGGAAAAAATTTACCATTACTGATGGGGAATGTTATCAATTACAGTTTCGCTTGGCAAACAGTCTCTAATACCGTTTTCGGTTTTCGGTTTTCAGTTTTCGGTTAAAAAGATTTTTAATATCAACAAATTAATGAGATGGTGTGTTTCCTTTAAATCGAAAAATGGTCTAAAAGATGCGGCCTGGCACCCCGGTAGCCGGGGGTCAGCCGCAGGAGTGAGGGAGAAATGGAATTCATCACCGTGGCCTTATCGGAGTTTATCGGCACGATCACCTTGAATCATGACCGCCGGCGTAATGCTCTGGGCCGGGGCCTGATCGGCGAAGTGATCAAGGCCTTGAACGATCTGGTTTATCAACAGGCCCGGGTGATTGTGCTCAGGGCCAATAAGGGCGCCACGGTCTGGTCCGCCGGCCATGACGTCGGCGAGCTTCCCCAGCCCGGGCATGACCCCCTGTCGTACGACGATCCTCTGGAGCAGGCCATCCGGGCCATCCAGCGCTGCCCCGCCCCGGTCATCGCCATGGTGGAGGGCAGCGTCTGGGGCGGGGCCTGTGAGTTGGCTTTTGTCTGCGATCTGCTGATCGGCACGGAGAACACCTCTTTTGCCATCACCCCGGCCCGGCTGGGGGTCCCCTACAATCTCACGGGTATCCTGCACGTCCTCAACAAGCTGGGCATGTCCCTGGCCCGGGAAATGTTCTGCACCGCCCAGCCGGTGAGCGGGGAGCGGGCAGCCCGGCTGGGGGTCCTCAATCACCTGGTGCCGGTGGCGGAACTGGAAGATTTTACCTACCGCCTGGCGGGCCAAATCGCCGCCAATTCCCCCATCAGCATTTCGGTCATGAAGGAGCAGTTGCAGATCCTGGGGAACGCCCTGCCGCTGTCCCCCGAAGCCTTTGAGCGCATCCAGGCCCTGCGCCGCCTGGTCTATAACAGCCAGGATTACCTGGAAGGGCAAAAGGCCTTTCTGGAAAAGCGGCCGCCGGTGTTTAGGGGGGAATGAGGGTTTTCGGTTCCAGTTACTCCCGGGTAATGGTCTTAATCCTGAAGTGTAATGACCAAGATTTAAGCTGGCAATCATCAAACCGAGATCAGATGAGACCTGACACTTGGGGCTAAAACTGTACATGCCGCCAGGGTCTTAGATATAGCTATCATATCCATATCAAAACACTTTAATGAATTCTCTAACTGCGGAGATATAGCAGTGTTCTTCAATTTCATCCTTGCAGGATTATGCGCAGCAGTGCGCACATCGGGGTTTGCCCCGCTAAAAGGGGTGCTCGAGTGACCCAAAGTGCCTTCCTTTACATTTTTATGTCTAAAAAAATTACGATATTTAGAGAAAAATCTTGACGTAGAACTGTCATTATGCTACAGGTTATCATCCTACAGAAAAAGCCAAACCCGCCGTGAGGAGGGGACGGAAAGCCACGGGTCTTTAGAGATAGCCGGGTTGCCCTGGGAAGGGGCAACTCGATTTTTTTTGAGACAGCTTATTTTAATAAATGGGATGGGCCTATCAGCCGGGCCTGATGGCAAATGCGATGGACGGGCTGGATTAATCACACAAGCGAGAGCATTTTTATGCGGGGATTTTTATGAAAAACTCAACAGTACGAGAGATCACATCGCACCTACCCAGGGTTTTGCTGGTGCTGGCTTCCTTGGTCGTGGCCATTCCGGTCCAAGCGGATGCGACGCTCTACTCATACACAAGTTCGCCATACACGCTTTCGAGTGAGGCAATGGCCGGCCTCCCGAGTCAGCCGGTGTCGATTGCCGATCGATTGATCGTACGATTTTCGGTCGAAGGCGCGCTACCTCTGTATATTCCCGGTACCTGGCCCGAGAACTATGAGATCGATACGGACTTCACCATCGAGTCAGGGACCGTGTCCTGGTCATCCTCGGCGCCCAACGTGGGTATGCACGAGTTGAGGGTGGCAAGCCTAGACGGACTGACACCACTACACTGGAGCATAATGATCGGCGGCACCGACCCAGCGCCGCAGGGCACGTCGTATTCTATGACGTTCTCCTCGAACACCTTTTCGTATTTGACCATGGGATGGACGATGACCTATGCCGACGTTTTTCATGTCGATGGCACCGAGTGCTTAGGCTCGTTGTTTCTGTATACCGACAAATTGTTGAGGGGTACATGGGACGTCGAGGCGGCGCCCGTGCCAGGACCGGCCACCGTGTTGCTCCTCGGTTCTGGCCTCATACCGCTGGCGTGGTCATTGCGCAAAAAGCGATGGAGGAAATAAACGAATCGCCAGTGGCGCCTGGAATAGAACCATGATTGCCAAAAACTATAGAAAAAGCCAAACCCGCCGTGAGGTGGGGAGGAAAGCCACGGGTCTTAATGAGATAGCCGGGTTGCCCTGGGAAGGGGTACCTCGATTTTTTTTTAGATAGCTTATTTTAATAAAGCGAGGGGCAGGTCGGTCGGTCCTGATTGCAAGAGTGACCTGTCCAGGCCTTATGAGCACGCATTCAAGATATGTTTTCCAGGGGGGTTCATGAATACCCCACGAGTTCGAAGGGGCGGTACAACCATCAGCAGGGTTTTCGTGCTTCTGGCACTCATTTCCGTCGTCTTGCACGTTCCGGCCGACGCAACGATCTACTCATATGTCGGCCCAGAGTTCAATCGATCCGACTGGAGCAGCATTTATCCAGGGTTGCCTGCGACGATTGGGGATCACATTACCTTCCAGTTCACATACGACGCTGCGCTGCCCGTTGGATCTGAGGACTACTATGGCGAGGAGTTACCGGCGAGCACGCCATGGAGCATTACGGCGGGAAGCATTGTTATGTCTTCAGACATGCCTACGCGTCATAGCGGCATCTACGTGAACAGCATTGACGGAGTGACGATATCCTCATGGATGGCGTACTTCGTCACCGGGTGGTCCGACGGGAGCGTCGTCGAGATGGTTCAGATTAGCACTGGTTGGAGCGAAGTCCGCCAGTCGGGTGAAGACAGTGTGGCAATGTGGACGGTGAATTGGGAGGAGGATCCGAGGTGGCAGGTCGCAGTCGCCTTCCCCCCTGCGAGTGCGGGCTCTTGGACCAGCGCCCAGGCGCTACCGGTTCCGGGACCCACAACGGTGCTGCTCCTTGGTTCTGGCCTCATACCGCTGGCGTGGGCCCGTCGAAAAAAGCGATTGGGGAAATAACCCCTATGGCAGTGGCAACTGCCGCCACCCCTGCAAGCCCGCCGCTTACCACCCAGCCTTTCCAGCGCCGAAGATACTCTCCGAGCCGCCTCACCCTAAAGTGGGGCGGTTCTTGCTCATAAAGCCGGAGAGCTTTGTTGGCGCAGTTGGCCAGCGTCTGAACCGTTTAAACCTGAATGTCGATTTCTTGCCACTATACGCCCTTATCATCAAACTCGGGAAAATTGACGATATCATCTGAATAGCGAAATTGACCTTTTGTGGGGGGGGCCAGAAGCTTTTTTTGTGCTAATCGAATCTTTCTACGGGGCGCAGTGCGCACCCTATATGGCGGGCAGTGCCCGCCCTACATTTTTCTACAATACTTGTGGGGTTTGGGGGAAGGGGTAGGGGCTACTTACGAGAAAGCCCATAGTCCCTTCCCCCAAATTTATCTTCGCTTTATCCCTTCCTCGCCTTGAACTGGCGGACCTGGTACATGAAGGCCTCGAGGCGCGTCCGGGTGTGGGTCTGTTCCTGGCCGTCGTAGGCCAGGTTCAGGAAGGGGATGTTGTCGTGGTCCTCCCTGAAGAGCTTGAACAGGGAGTTGACCACGGTGCCCGGCATGCAGGTGAAGGGCATGATGTTCACCAGGCCGCAGGCCCCCTTGCGCACGAAGTCCCGGGACTTGCCCATGCTCAAGATGGCCTCCCCTTCGAAGGAGGGGTGCAGGTAGTCCTTGGCCATCTCCAGGGTCTCGGGGATGGTGGGTTCCCTCAGGTTCTTGATACTGCCGTGGAAGATCTCCTCCAGCCGGTGCTCGTCCTTCTTCTGGACCCGCTCTTCCAGGTGGACCGTCAGGAGCTCCCGGAAGTTCCGGTTGGCCAGGGCCGTAGCCTTGGAACTGTGGGTGACGTAGAGCAGCCACTCGCCGATGGGGGGCATCCAGACCTCGCCGCCTAAAGCCTCGATCTCCCGCACCGCGTTTTCGTTGGAGAACTGGTTGGCCCGGGTGTAGATTTCCCCCACCACCCCCACCACGGGCTTGCCGCCGTTGACGCTCAGGGAGACGGCATCGAATTCCCGCCTGGCCTCCTTCAGTGCCCCGGTCAGGTCGCCCCGGGTCCGCAAGGCATCGAAGACCTGGCGGAGATAGTGCTCATAGACCTTGTCGGCCTCGCCGGGGATGGACTCGTAGGGGCGGGTCTCCCGGAGTTTCTTTTCCATCAGGTCGATGGCCACCATGCCGTTCCAGGCGATCCGGGAAAAGTCGCCGCCCACCAGGCCCACTTCCTTGTACATGTTTTCGTTCTGATCCAGGGAGTAGACCGGCATCTGGGAATACCCCAGGTCATCCAGCACCAGGCGCTGGAAACGGTGATACTGGCCGAAGCGGCAGGGGCCGTCGGCCGCGGGCATGAAGAAGGCGCTCTTGTCGGGGTCGAAGTCCGGGCGCTGCAACAGTTTGGCCAGATCGCCGGTGGTGAGGATGAGGGGGTAGCACTCCTTGCCGCTGGTTAAGCGGCGGCCTAGTTCCAGGGTCTCTTCATCCGAGGGCGGCAGGGCTTCGGCCTCGCCGCCGCAGGCCTGGAACGCCGCCACGATGGCCAGGCCCTGGTCGGTCATGTGGGGCAGATAGATCTTCCGCTTGAGATTGCCGGTGACCCGGTAGCGGTAAGGCGACAGCCGCTCCGGGGTCGGTTTAACCGTGACGTTCTTCAGGCTGTCCAGGAAGGCTTCCAGGCGGGTGATGGCCCCCACGTCGGAGGAGTGCTCGTCAATCTCGATCTCCAAATACGGCTTGCCCCGCATCCGGTCCTTGAAGAAGTGCTGGATGAAGGAGTCGGGGCCGCAGCCGAAATTGGTGATATAGATGCCGTAGAGCCGGGGGTCGTTGCGGATGAGTTCGGCCACCCCCAGGATCTTCTGGCCGAAGCGCCAGTACATGGGCTTGATTTCATCCAGCCGCTCCACCTGGTCCACGGGCAGAAAGTCCATGGGCAGGGCCAGCACCCCTAACTGCCGCAGTTTCCGGTGCAGGTTGAGGTTCATGCCGGGGTCCAGGGCGTTGTAGGGCCGGCAGATGAGGACCATGAGACGGCCGTCAGGCGGCAGGGAATCCAGGATTTCCCGCCCCCGGGCGTTGAGGCGTTCGTAGTAGGCCTGCTGGGCCGCCTGGGCCCGGCGCATGGCCCGGTTGACCCGAAAGTATCCCACCCCCAGTTCTTTCCCTAGCTCCCGCAGGCCTTTCCGCAGCCGGCGGTCGCCCCGGCCGAAATAGAGCACCGGGGCCAGCATTTTGGCGCCGTAGTCGGCAAAATCAATGGCGGTGGGCACGGTGTAGGTCAGGGATTGGGCCATGGGACAGACCACCCCGCTGCCGATCTCGGGGTGCGGGTGGGGCAGGTCGATGATGCTGGGCAGGAAGATGCGCTTGACCCCGGCCTTTAAGAGGTCCAGGATGTGGCCGTGGGCCACCTTCACCGGGTAGCAGGGCTCCGCCGCCATGGCCTCGGTCCCCTGGTTGATCACCTTCTTGTTGGTCTTGGGCGAGTAAACCACCGTGAAGCCCAGGTCCTCGAAGAAGGCCCGGAAAAAGGGGGCGAGTTCCTGGAAGAACATGGTCCGGGGGATGCCGATGGGG
>JAGVPN010000057.1 GCA_020052215.1 Syntrophobacterales bacterium | reverse complement strand
ACCGCGGCCGCCGGAGGCGGTTCCCCTTGCGGCTTAGGGCCGCAGCGGGGGTCCTGGGGGCTGAACACCGGATTTCCCAGGGCAAACAGGGGCCGCCCGGCCCGGTGTTCCTGCAGACGCCGCTTCAGGGCCATGACTGCGGCGGACTGATAGTAGCTCAGGGTGTACCGGTCCCCGACGAAGACGCTGTCCGTGAGGCCCGTCCCTTTCTTCAGCACCAGGGCCTCAAAAGGCAAGAGCCCCAGGATGCCGTCCGGGACGATAATCACCCGGTCGTTCTCCTTGACCTCTCCCAGGGCCTGGGCCAGAAGCAGAGAGTACAGCTCTTGAGCCTGTCCCAGGGAAAACCTGTCGGACTCCCGGTTGATGAGGGGCTCCATGAAGGCCTTGACCTTCGCCTCCAGTTCCTCCCGGCCCTGGGGAATCTTGACCAGGCGCTTGACCCCGCCCTTGCGGACCACGAACCCGAAGCTTTCGGCATCCCCCAGGGCAAACTCCAGGAGCACCTCGTTCTCCTTCAGGGGCAGGTCGGTGGCAGGCAGAGGCTGGGGATAGTGGAGCGCGGCGTAGACCGGGTAGCGCTGCCGCAGCTCCAACATCAGGGTCTTAAGCTCCACCGTCAGGCTCGCCTTTTTGTCGTCCACTTCTTTTATAGCCGCTTCCCCGGCCTTCAAGGCTTTCTCCCGCTGGGCCGCAAGCGCCGCCAGCCGATTCAGCAAGCTGTCCTCCCGCTGCCGCAGTTCCGCCGGTATCTCCGCCCGGGTTTGCTGCCGGGCCCCCTGGGCCATGGCCTCCAGGAGAGCCCGGCCCTTGGTGCTTTCGGCAAAGTAGAAGGCCGCCTCCCCCGCCCCGGGCCCGTACTCCCGGAGGGCCGGCGGCAGGGCCTCGTTTTTGAGAGCCATCTCCCCCAGCACGCTCACCAACCCCCGGTAGGGCCGCACATAGCCGCCGTAGATGCCGGCCTGGAAGAAGCCGGCCCGTTCTCCCGGCGCCCGGCCGCGCAGGTCCTCCACTCCCTCCACCGCTTGCCGCAAGTCCAGGGCCGCCTCCCCCAGCCTTCCTTCCCCCGCCAGGGCCAGGCCCCGCTGGGTATAGTACTGCACCTGTTTGGTGGGAAAATCCCGCCAGGTGGGGGTCTTGGCTTGCAAGAGCTTCAGGGCTTTTCCCGGTTGTCCCCGGGCCAGGTCGAGTTCCACCAGGCCGCCGGTGGATCGGCTCCGCCGGAAATACGCCTCCGCGGTCTGATAGTCTTTCCGGTCCAGGTACAGAGTCCCCAGATTGCTGACCGCGACCACGGCATGGGGGTGCTCCGGGCCTAAAGATTTCTCAATGATCTTCAAGGCCCGCTGGTACAGGGGCAGGGCCTGCCCGTGGGCGCCCATGACCTGATACAAGATGGCCAGGTTGTTGAGGCTGTTGGCGGTGTCCGGGTGCTCCGGCCCCAGGATCTTTTCCCGGATCGCCAGGGCGCGCCGGTACAGGGGCAAGGCCTGATCATAGGCGCCCATGGCCTTGTATAACCCGCCCAGGTTGTTGAGGCTGCCGGCGGTATCAGGGTGTTCCGGGCCTAAGGCCTTTTCATAGATTTTCAGAGCCCGCTGTTGCAGGGGCAGGGCCTGGTCATAGGCCCCCAAATACTCGTAAAGCACGGCCAGGTTGCTGAGGCTGATGGCGGTGGAGGGGTGTTCCGGCCCCACGGCCTTTTCCCTGATCTTCAAAGCCCGCTGGTATAGAGGCAGGGCCTTTTCATAGGCGCCCATGGCCTGATGCAGCCTGGCCAGGTTGTTGAGCCCGGTGGCGGTCCCAGGATGCTCCGGGCCCAAGGCCTTTTCATAGATGCCCAGCGCCCGCTGGTACAAGGGCAGGGCCTGGTCATAGGCCCCCAAAGTCTCGTACATCCCGGCCAGATTGTTGAGTCCCGAGGCGGTGTCCGGGTGCTCCGGCCCCAGGGACTTTTCCCTGATCTTCAAGGCCCGCTGGTACAGGGGCAGGGCCTGGTCATAGGCGGCCATAGCCTCATACAGCTCGGCCAGATTGTTGAGGCTGATGGCGGTGTCCGGGTGCTCCGGTCCCAGGGCCTTTTCCCTGATTTTCAGAGCCCGCTGGTACAGGGGCAGGGCCTGGTCGTAAGCGGCCAGATTCCTATACTGCAGGGCCAGGTTGTTGAGGCTGATGGCGGTGCGCGGGTGCTCCGGGCCCAGGGCTTTTTCCACGATCTGCAAGGCCCGCTGGTATAGGGGCACCGCCTTGGCATAGGCGCCCTGATCTTCGTACAGCCCGGCCAGGTTGCTGAGGCTGGTGGCGGTGGCGGGGTGTTCCGGCCCCAGGACTTTTTCCCGGATCTGCAAAGCCCGCTGGAACAGCGGCAGGGCCTGATCGTAAGCGCCCATGCTATGATAGAGCATGGCCAGGTTGTTGAGACTGACGCTGGTGTCGGGGTGCTCCGGTCCCAGGGCCTTTTCCCTGATCTTCAAGGCCCGCTGGTATAGGGGCAGGGCCTGGTCGTAGGCGGCCATGGCCCAATAGAGCGCGGCCAGATTGTTGAGGCTGGAGGCGGTGGTGGGGTGTTCCGGCCCCAGGACCTTTTCCCTGATCTGCAAAGCCCGCCGGTGCAGGGGCAGGGCCTGGTCGTAGGCCCCCATAGCCCCATACAGCTCGGCCAGGTTGCTGAGGCTGGTGGCGGTGGTGGGGTGTTCCGGCCCCAGGACTTTTTCATAAATTTCCAAGGCCCGCTTTTGCAGCGGCAGAGCCTCTTGATAGCGTCCGGCCTGATACAAGCCCACTGCTTGTTGGTTTAACCGGTTGGCTTCCTCCTGGGAAGCGCCCTCTCCGCCCGCCGCCCCCACCGAAAGCAGGCCCAGGCAGAGCACCACCAGTAACAGCCGGACGCTTCGCATGACGAACCTCCCGGTCTCGCCGGTTTGGGGCCAACCGCGCCCTTAGGGTTCAGGCCAAATCGTTGCCTCCCTGATCCCGGCAAGGATAACAGGCCGGACTCAGGAGGGCGCGACCTCAGATTCTTTTATATCTATTGTACAGAGAATGGTGGACTTGGGGTTAATATTTTGACGAGGAGTTCTCCGGGGAGATGGTTGAGCCAGGCGAGGCCTAAAACTTATCCGGTCGCCGGGTGGCGGATGCAGATAGGTAGTAGGCCATTTTGACCGTCCCGGCCTCTTGATGGCTCGGTTCATCAACCGGTAAAGCGCCTGGCGCCGGAAATATTCTTGTAACACTTAACTTGAGGTTATCGCAATAATATTAATAACTTGCAGTCTAAACTGAGTTTAACGGGGAAGGGCTGGGCTGGGGGTGTGGATAATTTAATTTATGCTCCGAGTAATAACTGCCGTATAAAAGACAAGCTAAGGATAAAATTTTTCTCGGACAGGAGACTCAATTTAAAGATTCTCGGACCGAAAAGGCAAACCATCCGCAAGGGTGGGACGCAAAGCCACGGATCTTGCCGGATTGGCAAGACGGCCGGGCCACCGAAGTCTGAGGTTAAGAATTAGCCGTTATCCTCAAAGGTAATGCGACTTTTTCTGGCAACCTCAGGCTATCAAAAGGGGAACTGCCATGAAAAAACCTCAATGCATTAATCATTTCGATTCTTCTTATCCTCCCCCTGGGTTGCTCTTCTTTACAACACACCGGCAATGTAAATAACGTGGACGAAAGTGTGGAAGTGGCGGCAATAACGATGGGGTCGTATCTAATCGCGAATCGCCTCATGGCCACCTCGATGGATTATCCAGCCCCAGCCCCTGCCCCTAAGCCCTGAGCTGGAGTGGCCATTTCTACCACCGGTGTCGCGATCCCCATCAAGGGGGAGGGAATTAAAGCCTTTCCGGATGAAAACTAGTTACCCTTCATGGGCGGGAGGGGCGGTTCTTTTGAAAATCTTTCCCCTTTGCCGGCGATGCCGCCGGTTTATTAGACTCCCGTTGCTGCAAGGCCAATGCCCGGGTCCCCGGGATGGCAAAACCGATATTTGGGTTGTTCGTTAATCGCAGCATGGTTATGCCGACAACCTCGCCTCTAAGATTAACTACTGGGCTACCGCTGGACCCTGGGGAAATAGGCGCGGCTAATTCCAAAATTTTTCCAAATCCCGATATATTTCTGATCGCGGCGACTATCCCTTCACTCACGCTATGCTCATGGCCCATGGGGCTACCTGCTACCAGCACGCCTTCCCCCACCTCGGGGATACCGTCAAAAATTTTTAGGTTGCTTAGGCCTTTCCCCGGGGGCTGGATCGCTCCCAAAGCAAGATCCCAGAG
>JAGVPN010000058.1 GCA_020052215.1 Syntrophobacterales bacterium | reverse complement strand
TGCACCGAGTAAAGAGATTATACGCCGGGCGCACCCTATATTCCGCGTCCAATATTAGGAAGGAATATTTTCTGTAGCCGCAGGTTTTACCGTGAAAGTCCACCCGTAGGGGCGGTTCGCGAACCGCCCCTACAAGGAATTGCATGTTTGGGGGTGGCCCTAAACGGCCATGGTGCTTTAGCCTGCGCCTGCACAGGCTGGAAGCCTGTGCCACCAGGGCTTATTGAACAGGAACGCTCTCTTTCAGGATAAAATAATCCAATCTTAACGGGGGAAGCAAATATGCCGAGGTTATGGTTCTTAAGGCCCCACCGTCAAGAGCTGAAATCCGGTCTTAGGGTCCTTCCGGCGCCGGGCCGCGGTTCCGAGGATTTCCAGCAGCACTACTTCGCCCACCAGCCAGACGTCCACCCCGGCCCGGGTGCAGCCCACGGTGGCCCGGCCTTCCCGGCCGGCGGCGGCGTGCATGTGCAGCACCGGCGTTCCCGCTTCGTCGGCGATCAGGGTCCCCAGGGCCAGGACCTCCTGGGAGCCGGTGAGCATATGGACCAGGGGCACCACCGCGTCAGCGCGGTTGGCATCCGGCCCCACCACCACCTGGCTGCCCGTGGCGGCCCCCCCCAGGTAGAAGGCCAGGGCGTGCGCCAGTTGGTGATCCCGGGCAAAGGCTTCCAGAGTATCGTTCAGGCGCTCCCCATCCTCCAGTCTCAGGACAAAAACCCGCCCCATCCTGCCTTCAGTGTACTGCATGCTGTCTCCCTTAATGAAAGCCGTCTTTTGTGGGGGCCAGCGCCAGGCGCCAGCCCGTGATGAGGGCGGGCCCACAGGCCTGCCCTAGTGTTATGCTTCATAAATTGTATGGCAATTATTTTGGTCGGACCTCCCAAAAGCTCTTTTAAAGTCCCCCTTTTCTAAAGGGGGATTTAGGGGGATTATCAAGCGTTTATCTAATCCCCCCTGCCCCCTTTAGAAAAGGGGGGTAACATACTGGCCTTTTGGGGGGTTTTTTTCTTAAGAGAAAAACCATCTTAATTTATGAAGGGCCGTAGGGCGGGAAAGCGAAGCGCATCCCGCCGTTAGCGTTCTCAGGCTGCCAGGCTGGGGTGGGGGTGAAATTGCTGGGCATTGCTTTAACCTATCCCCCTCCCCCCAACCCCCTCCCACCAGGGGAGGGGGAGTTATTGAGGCCGACATTTTTCAAGGTGTCTGTGGGACACGATACCAGGAGCATCTCTTCCACGCCACCCCCTATCAGCCTTGAACTATCCCCTTAGCCCTTATTTCTTCTTGCCCTTGGCGGTCGCCGGTTTTTTGGGGGCGGCCTTGGCGTGGACCGGGGCCGGAGTCAGGGGCGTAAACAGGTTGACCGTGAGCAGTCCGATAAAGAAGCCCCCCAGGTGGGCCATCCAGGCCACGGCGCCGCCGTTCTTCAGGCCGTAGAACTGCAGGGCCAGCCACAGCCCCAGCCAGACAAAGGCGGGAATGTACACGGTCTCCGGGCGCAGCCGCCAGAAAACCATGGTGCAGATAGGCGACTTGGGCAGCCGGATCAGGTACCCCCCCAGCACCCCGGCGATGGCGCCGCTGGCGCCGATCATCGGCACGTTCAGGCTGGAGGCCGCCAGCACGTGGAAGATGCAGGCAAAAAAGCCGCAGAACAGATAAAAGCCCAGAAACCGTAAGGGTCCCAGGTCATCCTCCAGGGCTTCCCCAAAAACCCAGAGGAACCACAGGTTGCCGATGAGGTGGACCCAGCCGGCGTGGAGAAAGAGGGAACTGAACATGGTGGGCAGCAGCCCCACGGATTGGCTGAGGCTCAAGATCTTGAGCCGGCTTAACTTGGAGGCCACCGCCCCCTTCTGATAAAAGAGGTCGGTGGACGCATCGGGGCCGATGTGGAGTTGATAGAGGAAAATCGCCAGGTTGACGGCAATCAGACCCAGGGTGACCCAGGGCCACCGGTGTTTGGCCGGCGCCCCGCGGATGGGAATCATGAGGCGGCTCCGGGGTACAACCCCTGGGGCCCGGCCCCCAGGAGGACAATCCGGCCCGGCTGACGTGGCGCACTGCCGCTGGCGTAGGACACCATAAATTTCTGCTCAAAGTTCCCGTTGATGGCGGCGGGTCCTTAAACGGCAAGGTTGATCCCCCGGCCCAGGCCCACAACCCCGCGCATTGTATCCTAAATGCCCCCGGCCTGTCCAGAGCCGGAAAGTACAACCTCCTAACCGGACGGTTGCCAGGCCCCTGGGACCGTGTTAAAAAGAACTATGGTCACCTCAATCCTGGCTCGCCTCAAGGACCATTTGCCCCTGTCGCCGGCCCCGCCGGACCCGGCCCCGGACCTGGTAGCCGCCGGAGTGCTGGTGCCCCTGTTTGTGGCCGAAGAGCAGTTCCGGGTGCTGTTCATCCAACGCACCCTGATGGTCAAGGACCACCGGGGCCAGATCGCCTTTCCCGGCGGGGTCCGGGACCCGGAGGACGCCCACCTCCTGGCCACGGCCCTGCGTGAAACCGAAGAGGAGATCGGCCTGGCCCCGGACGCGGTGGAGGTGCTGGGAACGCTCCCTGCCGTGGCTACCATCACCGGCTACCACATCACCCCCTTCGTGGGGCTCATTCCCTACCCCTACGACTTCCACCCCAGCCCCCGGGAGGTCAAGCGCCTGCTGGCCCTACCGGTGGCGGAGTTTTACGCCCCGGAGCGCTGGCGCTCCGGCTCCTATGTTTTTCAGGGCCGCACCACCCGGGTGTGCTTCTGGCAGAACGGCCAGGAGGTGGTCTGGGGCGCCACCGCCCGTATCCTCCTCAACCTGCTGGCCCACCTGGGGGTCCACCCCATACCGGGAGACCGCCACGCCACCTGTCTGGACTGACCTGGCCACCGCCGCGGCGCTGGTTAAAGACGGGGACCTGGTGGCCCTGGGCGGCCACACCCCAGCCGCCCCCATGGCCCTGATCCGGGAACTCATCCGCCAGGGTCCTGGTCCATTGCCCCGGCGGCGCCGCCCCCACCGGCTATCCGGGCTACTACCCCCAGGACGAGGCGCACCTGGCCCTATACCCGGAAAGCTCTCGTAAGGCGGCGGCCTTCGCGCACTACCTGCGGGAGCGCCTCATGGGAAGCGCCGGATAAGGTCCTGGCACCCGCGGGTGCGCCGCCCCTTGCATTGCCAGCGTAATTAGGCTAATTTAGCCTCAGCGGGACCGCGAGGTTCTTCACCTTAAAACCCATGTGGCTCTATCTCCTTAAACGTCTGGGGCTGATGCTCCCCATGCTCCTGGGGATCACCCTGATCTCGTTCACGGTCATTCACCTGGCCCCGGGTACCCCCACCGACATGCAGACCACCCTCAATCCCAAGGCCTCCCTGGAGGCCCAGAAGCGCCTGCGGGAGCTCTACGGACTGGACAAGCCCCTGATGGTGCAATACGGGGACTGGCTCACGCGGCTGGCCCAACTGGACTTCGGCCGCTCCTTCTCCCCGGACCGGCGGCCGGTGTGGGACAAAATCAAGGAGCGCATCGGCATCACCCT
>JAGVPN010000186.1 GCA_020052215.1 Syntrophobacterales bacterium | reverse complement strand
TACCTGGTGGTTACGGACGCTTCCAGCATCACCACCATCACCGACAAGCGGACCTGGGCCATATATGGCGCCGGGGGCGGCGGCGGGGGAGGCGGCCATACCCAGAACACCGATCTCGGCACCACGGGTAACACCTTCACCCTTAACCTGGATGAAACCGCAGAGCCCTCCCAGGACTGCCAATTAGAGGTAGAGCGGGGTACCGCCCCCAACGTGGCCATCCGCTGGAATGAGACCTCGGACAGGTGGGTGTACACGGAAGACGGGACCAACTGGAAAGAGTTCGGGGAAGTCAACCTGGACCTGGGGGTGCAGGAACTCACCAAATACGTGGCCAAAGAGAACCCCGATTTGGTGCTGGAAGAGCTCAACCGGGACAGCAGCCCGGATTATGAAGACCTGGATTTGTCGGGTTTCATTGACGCTCCTCAGGGCGTCCAGGCGGTGGCGCTCCGGGTGATCTTCTGGGACGAGGCGCCGGGCAACGAGGTGAACATAAAGTTCAAAAAGAGAGGCTCGCCCTCCGCTCCGCCCCAGGCTTTTACCATCTGGTCGGGGTTGAACGATCCGGGGATGCTCGTCCTGCCTACAGATGACGACCCGGTAGTGCAGTTCCTGGTTTCGGCCGGCGGTGCGGAGACCGCAAATCTTCGGGTCTTTCTCCTGGGCTACCTGCAGAAGGTCACCGGCGTCGGCACCCAGGACAAGACCTTTACCCGGTCCGGGATCACCGTGGGCGCGGGAGCCGCGGTCCAGCAGAATCTTCCCGGTTTCTGCAACCGGGGCTTGGTCCACTACCTCAAGGTGGAGGAAACCGGGGGCTTGGTCACCGGAACCTATACCCTGGAAATCCATGGTAAGGACAGCTTCGATTCCCTGCTTTACAAAGCGGAAGGGATGACGCCCAGCCCTCCCTTTGAGGATTGGTTGCCCTTTTGGGTCCAGGATTATGACGGCTCCGGCGAGTTGCACCTGAAAATCCGCAACCATGACCTGGATCAGGCCGGGACCTACCAGATAACCCTCAAGTACGAGATGTTCGCTTAAGGAGGTGGAAAATGGCCAGGGTGTTTATCGAAGGCTTCGAATCGGGCAAGACGGATCTCTGGGACCTGGTGGTGGGGGCCTGGATCGTCACCGGTATTGCCGGCATGGATGGTACGTACTGCATGAGCTGTGACAGTTTCGGGGATTATTACGCCCACAAGTATGTTCCGGCGGCCCCGGAATACTACCTGGCGTTTCGCTATCGGGGTTCCTCCGCCTCGTATGCCAGCAGCATGTGCTACTTCTTCAATGGCGCGACCCAACTGGCCCGGGTACGGAGAAATCCCACCACTGGTTTCCTGGAGGTCCGCCGGGGCACAGGCAATGGCACCCTCCTGGCCACCGGCACCATCGCCGTCAACGTGGGCACCCCAATCCTCATCGAGGTGCATTACAAGCCCCATGATACTGCCGGCGTCTTCCAGGTCCGGGTGGGCGGAGTCCTGGATATCAACTTCAACGGCGACACCACCGACGGCGTCACCGCCATCGACGGCATTCGGGTAGGAGGTGACGGAGGCTATTACTCCTCCTGCTGGTTTGACAACGTGGTCATCGATAACGCCGCCTGGCCGGGAGATACCCGGATCCAGGCCATCCGGCCGTCCGGCCCCGGCGCCTTGACCGAATGGGACCCCTCCGCCGGCGCCAACTGGGACTGTGTCGAAGAAATTCCTTACTCCGACACGGATTACGTCTCCACCAATGTCACCGGCAAGACCGACCTCTACGAGGTCACCGACCTGGTCGGCTCCATCAATAGCGTCAAGTGTGTCCAGGTAGCGGCCCGGTCTATTAAGGAAGGCTCGCCCACGCCCCAGAATTTGCAATTGGCCTGCCGCAGCGGCGGCGCCAATTACTTCGGTGAAAACGTGGCGGTACCAGCGGTCAACCCCAAATACCTCACTAAGCTGTGGGAAACCAATCCCGGCACCGGGGCTGCCTGGACCAAAGACGAAGTCAACTCCGTGCAAATCGGGATGAAGGCGGCAGCTTAAGTCATGGCCAACAATTTTTCCAGCGATTCTCGGTGCAAAGCCCTCTGGCGCTTCGAGAGCGGTGCTTTAACCGCAGATTCCAAGGGTGCTAACACCCTCACGTTAATTAACAGCCCAGTAGCAGACACTGTTAACTATAAAGAGGGTACTGCTTCACTGAAAGTTGATACAGCTGGCGGAAGAAAATATGCAACGATAAATAATAGTAATCTTGACGCAGGGTTTCCCCTAAAAGTGGGGGACACTGTTAAAAAGATTACTATATGTGGGTGGGTCAGGCCAACCAGTGTGTCAAACCCCCACTGTCCTTTTTGTTTTGGAACTTATGGAGGGTCTCTCCCTCTCGGGATGTATTACAGCTCAACTTGGGGCGAGTTACGCCCAATTTATAATGGAGACCTAAAAGATGCAAACTTTAATGTAAATTCAGATTATTGGTATCATTTCGCTTTAGTTGTAGATGGAGTTGCAGGTACTGTTTACCTTCGGGTCTATAATACTTACGACAGTAAAGTATATACGTGGTCACAATCTAACCTCGGTACAATGAATTTGGCCGATGTGCCACTTAGTATTGGTGCTGGCTCAAATGGATGGGCCTGCGAGGATGTTGCCCCATGTGACGAGATGGTGGTCTTCAATGACCTCCTTTCGAATACAGAAATTGATGCGATCAGAAATGGTGTTTTCCCTCTTCCCGCAAAGCTAAAGGTTTTCCAGGCAGTAGCCCAGGCGGAATGGGAAGCTCCGCCGGTTATCGAGGTTTTCCAGGTCATCGGCCAGGCGGAATATCAGGTCCCACCTCTACTCAAGGCAACACAAAATCTAACCCAGGTGGAATACAGCATTCCACCGCTTATCAAGGTCCCCCAGATTATCGGCCAGGTGGAATACCGGCAGTTCGACCCGGGACTGTACGTGAAGCAGTTCATCGTCCAGGTGGAGTACCAGGAG
>JAGVPN010000439.1 GCA_020052215.1 Syntrophobacterales bacterium | reverse complement strand
TGAGCTCCACCTTGATCTCATCGCCGGGCAGAATATTGGCCAGGTTCATCTGGAAGACATTGGGCCGCTGCTGCTCCAAAAGGGAGGCGGTCTTGCCTTCCTTTTTGGCCGTCTCATAGGTTTCCCGGGCCTTTTGCCGCTCCATGATCTGGGCCTCCACCACCCGCTCGCCGATGGTCATGCGCATGGCATGGACCGCGGCCCGGGTGGACCCGGGGAAAACATAGATGGCCTCCAGGGTCTTTTGGCCGGTATTGCGATATACTTGGGTGATCTTGACCTCGGCCACCACCCCGGCGATCTTGACGTCGGCCCGGGTGCTTTTCAGCGGCAGGGCGTCCACTTTCGGGTCGTCGCTCAACACGACAAAGTAAGGCGCCAGGGTCTTGTCCGCCGCGCCTGGCTTCCCGTCCCCGGCGGATTTTTCACCGGGGAGCAAGGCTGTGGTTAACAAACCGGTCACCAATAAAGCCAGGATGGCGCCAAAGGTACGGGGCGACTTGAACATGAACTGATTCCTCCGAGGACAAGGTTTGATGAGGCGCTTCAGCCGTCTGCTGCAGGGACCGGCTGTTACTAGAGTTAGACCAAATCCCCGAAAATCCGTTAAGCTGAATAGGGAATTCGCGTCATGGCATCACCTGTCTTGCTCCGCCGGCAAGGGAAATGATGCATCAAGCAATCTAGGATTTAAAGACTTGGCTTTGCTGTAATCGGCCCGCGCCTGGCCATAGGCGCCGGTTTTCTTAGATAAAATGGCCCGGCGATATAAAGCGTTGGCATAATCCGGATTGAGGGCGAGAGCTTTGTTATAGTCTATGAGCGCCTTATCATAGTCTTCTTTGAGAAAATAAGCATAGCCCCGCTTGCAGTAGGCGATGCTAAAATCAGGCTTTAGCGTAATGGCTTTAGTATAATCTTTGATTGCATCTGTATAATTTGTTTGTGTAAAATATACATTGCCACGATGATAATAAGCATAGGCGTAATCTGGACTTAGTTCAATCGCCTTATTAAAATCAATTATTGCCTGATCATTATCCAGCTTTTTGTAATATAACATGCCACGATTATTATAAGCATACGCATAATCATGCTTCAACTCGATTGTCTTATTGAAATCTTTTAACGCTTTTTCATAATCCTTTTTATTAAAATATACCGAGCCACGATTATTGTATGCAATGGCGAAATCAGGCTTTATAGCTATGGCCTTATTATAATCCTTCAGAGCAAGTCTATAGTTATCCAGGCGATAATATACAATGCCGCGATCATTGTAAGCTATGGCGTTATTCGGGTCTGCTTCAATGGCCTTGCTGTAAAACCTGATCTTTTCCTGAGGGTCCTTAGTTTCAATGGCCTTTTTCAGATAACCCTGGGCGGTCATTGGGGGAGCCGGCTTCCTGGATGGTTCGGTGGGACTGCTTACCGGCTTTTGGGGAGCGGAGGGGGGAGACAACTTCCAAAAATATATGCCTGATGCGACTATCGCCCCGATAAAGCCGATAAGGATAAGCGCGGGGGCCCAATCAGATTTACGGGCGAGGCTGCGTTCCGGCACCCCGGCCGGAGGTGGCGTTATTTCATCCTTCCCGGGAGTAGAGGGGGGCAATGACTGCACCGGGGCCGGTCCGGGGGCCTCAATCTGCAGGCCGCAATTGCCGCAAAATAGACTTCCTGCATCCAGTTCTTCACCACAGCGGGAGCATTCCGGCATGATCAACTCCTTTGGTAAGGGTAATGCTGCTGCCATAATAAGCCAAAAGCCTTCAGAATTACAGGCCTGAGAAAAAATATTCCCCAGGGATTCCGGCAATGGAACCACAAAGCGGGGATGACGCAATTTTGGCCGAATTACTCCAGAGTAAATTATGAAGAGGAAAAGATGCAGCGCGGCCCCAGGCAATGATAAAATAACCAAATGGGTGGTTTGGCCAAAACCTGGTAGATTCCTGATTCCGGGAAGGGCAGGAACCCGGCGGGAGCCGATTAATGTTGCGGTCAGCTCTAACCGACATATTTCCTTGAGCCGATGAAAAATTTCCGTCGAAAAACTTCGTGGGTGCACCTGGTCATCTTGCTGGTCTTGGTGGGCGTAGGTGTGCAAAGCCTAACCTGGGCCGGCTGGCTGAAAAGGCCGGAAAGTATTTACTCCGACCTCTGGCATCGGTTGGCCGGTCTCCGATATAAGCCTGCGCATGTGGTCATTGTGACTCTGGATGAGCAGACCCTGGCGGAACACCCGGAGGAACCGCTGGTGTGCTGGACCCCCCACTTTGCCCGGGTTATAGAGGTCCTGCGGGGGGCAGGGGCCAGGATCATGGGACTGGATTATCTTTATTATGTGAGTATCGAGGACTGGCTGAAAAAGCTCAACTTGCCGCCAACCCACCCGAGTTTGAAGTATGATGCGGCTTTCAAGGCGCAGCTGGCTTCCGGGCAAGTGGTCATGGCGGCCACCCTGGCGGTGGACGGGCAGCAGAAAATCAAGGTCACCCTGCCCATCCCGAACTACTTTACCTCCCTGCCCCGGGGAGCCTTGGACGTGGGACTGGTGAATTTTTACACCGACGCCGACGGGATCGTCCGCCGCTTCATGCCCGCCGTGTCCGATGATTATGGCCAGGTCATGCTCACCATGGCCAAACTTCTAGCCACCCGGGCAACCGGGCAGGACCCGGCCAGGGAAATCGAGCGCCTGAAACATGATCCGGCTCTCAAAGACTGGTCGATGGATGACCCCAGCGCCGTTAACCTCGGCGCTTTTCCCCTGATCGGTTATGTGGGGCCGCCGGAAACCTTTCCGCGCCTTTCCTTCCGGCGGTTTCTCCGTCCTGAGGCCGAGACGGATCCGGAGATTCGGAACCTGAAAGACAAGGTCGTCATCATTGCCTATGAACCCGCGGCGCTCCAGGACGTCCACTCCACGCCCTATTCCCTGAGCCTGTGGAAGTGGCCGGGGAGCGACATGAGCGGTCCGGAAGTGCACGCCAACATTGTGGAAACCCTGCTCACCGGGAAATTTCCTAGACCGGTGCCCGGCTATCTCAGCGCCCTTTACCTGGCCGCGGCGCTCCTGATTGGCGGTCTGTTGTTCTACCGCCTGTCTTCCTGGCGGGGCCTGGTCGTCAGCCTGCTCATGTGCCTGCTGGGCGCGGCCTTCGCCTCAACCCTGTTCCGCCGGTACTGGCTGCTCCCGACGGCCTCCATGCAGTTGGGGGTCATGTTGAGCTACATCGGCATCCTGGGCCTCAGGCTCACGGGGGAGGAACGCGAACGCGCCCGCATCCGGAATATTTTTGGCCGCTACGTGGCCGACGAGGTGGTGGAAAAGCTCCTGGCTACGGGAATGCTGCCGGACCTGGGGGGCGACAGCTTCCAGGTAACGGTGCTCTTTTCCGATATTCGCAACTTCACCACCATCTCAGAGCGCCTGGGGCCCCGGGCGGTGGTGGAAATGCTCAACACCTACCTGGGCCAGGCCTGTGAGCCGATACTGGCCCAGGGCGGCACCGTGGACAAATTTATCGGGGATGCCGTGATGGCGGTGTTTGGGTCACCGGTGCTTTATCCGGACCACGCCCGGCGGGCCCTGAGCGCCGCCCTGGGCCTGGCGGAAAAAGCCCGGGAGTTCCGCGCCTGGATGCAACAACGCTTTGGCGATCAAGACCTTCCCGATTTTGCCATCGGCATCGGTATTCATACCGGTGAAGCCATTGTCGGCAACATCGGCTCACCCAAGCGCCTGGAGTTCACCGCCATCGGCGATACGGTAAATACCGCGTCCCGGCTGGAGGGCTTGACCAAAAAATTGGGCTGGACTATCGTCGCCAGCCGCAGTACCATTGAGGCAGCTTCGGGAGTGGTGACCGGCCGGCAAGACACCCAGGCAGTCAAAGGCCGGCAGGAACAGATCGAGGTCTTTGAGGTGCTCGGGCTGGAAGAGGAAAAAAACTAACCTGGTTCTGGGAGGACCGGAAGACCCCCTTAGGGCCGGGGCCGGCCTCAGCCGGCCAGGCGGTCAACTTAAGGTTCCGGTTAAGGCAGACCTGATTCATGGAGGCAATTATGCAGTGGCTGATGAAGTGTTGCGCCAGAGGCGTGCTCGGTCTGGGGGCGGTGGCGCTCTTGCTGGCCGGGGGCCAGGCTCACGCCAGGCCGGCAACCGGCGCGTTAATACTCGCTCCTGCCGGTGAGACCACCTGGCAGGAGAAGGGCTGCAAGGAGCAGGGGCAGTGGCCGGCAGGGGGATGGCGCCTGGCGCCCGCTGTCGCATCCCGGGAGGGTCAACCGCTCCGGCTGGCTCAGAGTACGGCCCAGCAAGAGGAAGCAGAGAAGCTGAAACAACAGCGCCTGAAAGAGGAGCAGGAAAAGGGGCAGGAGCAACCACGCAAGGCAATCAAGGCGAAGAAGATGCGGGGACCGGTGCCAGAGATGGAGCGTTCGGCCCCGTCGGCGATACCGGCCAAACCCGGCGGGTCGCGGTTTGGCGCAGGGGTTATCCGGCATGGCGACCCCGGAGAAGCGGAGTAGGACCAGCCCTCATCATTAGGGTCGGGGGGGATTCGGGGGCCAGGCTCTCTTAAGGGCTGCCAAGGATCCGGTTCTCCCCGCCCGGGGTCTTCCCGAGCCTACCCCAACCACGGCTTGGCCTGCCGGAAAATGCCGCAGGTTATACCCTTCAACGCCTGGCTCCCAGGGAGATGGTTAATCCCTCGGTCCAGCCCGCCCGCCACATGCTCCAAACCTGCATCTGAGAGCTCGTCTCGGGCTGGCGGTAGCAGGATGAGGTGCACTCCACGTACCATTCGGGGGCGCCTCGCCGGGTGCACCGGAGTTGGATCATCCGGTCGCCGTTCTCCATGATCTTGATCAAAATATTCGAGGGGACCTCGAAGCCGTATTCCAGGAAAACCTCCTCGGGGGCGACGAGCAGTCGCTTTTTGAAGCCCGCATCCGCCCAGGCCCTGGCTATTACCCTGCCCCAGGCCTTTTGAAACGCTTGCCGATCCATACGATTCTTCTCCTGTAGCCCGCTTGAGAGATATCCGCCACGCTCCCCCCAGGCGCGTTATGGCCAGATCTCCCGTACCATGGCAGAAAGCGGTTGGCTC
>JAGVPN010000318.1 GCA_020052215.1 Syntrophobacterales bacterium | reverse complement strand
GCCGATCACCCCGGAGACGGACACCGCCCCCGCGGTGAGCAGCGACGCCCCCAGCAACAGTTTCAGTCTGACCGCGGAAACGGCCACCCCCAGGTGGTGGGATTGCTCCTCCCCCAGGGCCATGATGTCCAGTTCCCGGTGGTAAACCGCCCCCAGGGCCAGGCCGGCCGCCAGATAGGGCAGGAGAAAACCCACGTGGATCCAGCCCCGGCCGGAGAAGCTCCCCATGATCCAGAAGACGATGGCCGACAGGGACTCCTCATCCAGGCTCTTGATGAGGCTGATGAGGGCGGCGAGGAAGGTGCTCACCACGATCCCGGCCAGGATCAGGGTCTCCTTGCGGATGCGGCCGGACTCCCGGGACAGGACCATGACCGCAGCCATGGCCCCCAAGGCCCCGGCCAGGGCGCCCAGGGGCAGGGGACTCAAGCCCAGAAAACTGCCGCCTACCCCCAGCATGACCAGGAGAGCCACCCCGAAGGCCGCGCCGGTGGAAACGCCCAGGGTGAAAGGATCGGCCAGGGGATTCAGGAGGAGCCCCTGGAAGATGACCCCGGCAGTGGCCAGGGCGGCGCCCACCAGCCCGGAGAGCACCACCCGGGAGAGGCGGATGCCCCAGATGACCACCTCCGTGGTGCGGTCCACGGCCCCGGGGTGAAAACCCAGCTTGCCCAGGACCACGGCCATGATGCCGCCCCAGCCCACGTCCATGCGGCCGATGCCCGTGGCCAGGGCCACCGAGGCCACCAGCCCCAGGCCCAAGACCAGGCAGGCGACGGCAAACCGGCGCGCCCCCAGATTATGCCGGGTCCTGGCTTCCGCCAGGTCCACGGTCCGGTTCAGGTTATCGGCGGGCAGGGAGTTGTCTTTCATGTCTTGAGAGTCTTTGACGCCTCAGGTCATGCCAAGCCGCAAAGTGGCGCCTATTTTCTTGTAGGGGCGGACCTAGATGTCCGCCCTTGGTTGAGGGTGCGCCGGTGCGCCCCTACATATCTCATACCGAATTGCGTTCGAAAAGCTATTTTGGTAGCGCCTGCACAGGCGAGACGCCTGTGCCACCTGTTTGACGGCTACTCGGTACCAACCGCCAAACCCCGCCACCGCGCCATGGCCTTGAACCCGGGGTGCTCCGGGCGAAAAAAAATCCCTAAGTCCCAGTGGACTTAAGGATGCACCCAGCTTCTTTATCCTTAAATGAAAAGGCTGCTTGTCCGGAGCGGCCTCTAAGGTCTGGACCCTGATTTCGCTTCAGGCTCCAGACCTCCGGGCAGGTCTTCTGGCTCCCGGATCAACCTAGTGCCTGCGCCTTCCCATCCCACTTCGGTGGAACAGTGGCCTCGTGCAGGGTTCGTCCCCGGTCACAGCGGCGGGACCGCGACGGCTCACACCGTCTTCCCCATTAAACCCCGAAGGGTACCCGGATAGATAAATATATAAAGTTAGCCCGGGGCTGTCAACCTTAATCGGGGCGGGGCCGCAGAGGCGGTGAGTTCCAGGGGATCAGCCGCTTCCGGCCAGATCGGTCAACAGGCGGATGACCCGGGCCGCCACCCCGCTCCCCTGGCACACAGTCTCGGCAATGTCCCGAGGCCCCTGGCAGGTTCCGGCCAGGAAGACTCCCGGCAGGGTGGACTCCAGGGGGTGCAGGATGGGGTGGCGTTCCTGGTAAAAGCCCAGCCCGTCTCGATCCGGCGCCAGGTCCACAAAGGGCAGCGGCTCCCCGGGGGCTTCCAAACCCACGGCCAGGACCGCCATATCCACGGCCAGTTCCCCCCGCCCTCCTTGCTCCTGGTCTTCAAAGCGGATGACCGGGCAGCCATGGTCGCCCTCCCGGATGCTCCCGGGCAGCCCTTTGATGAACCGCACCCCCGCGGCCTGGGCCCGCAGGTACAACTCTTCAAAGCCCTTGCCCGAGGTGCGGATGTCGTTGAAGAAGATGGTGACCTCGGCCTCCGGCTCATGTTCCAGGGCCAGCATGGCTTCCTTGATGGAGGCGGTGCAGCAGTAGCCGGAGCAATAAGGCAGGAACCGCCGGTCCCGGGAGCCCACGCACTGGATAAAGGCCAGACGCTTCACCGGCTGGCCCCCGGGGGTTATCAGGCTGCCCGAGGTGGGACCGGTGGGGCAGACGATCCGCTCGAACTCCAGGTTGGTCACCACCCCGGGGATGCGGCCGTAGCCGTATTCGCTCTTGATGGCCGGGTCAAAGGGCCGCGCCCCGGTGGCCAGGACCATGGCTCCCACCGTCAGCCGGCGCTGGCTGGGCCGATACAGGAGATTGATGGCCTGGTGTTCGCAGGCCTGGACGCACATCTGGCAATCGATGCAAAAGTCCTTTTCGATGGTGGCCCTGAGGGGCACCGCCTGGGCGAAGATAATGCGGATGCATTTCCGGGGCTTGAGCCCCAGGTTCCAGCGGCTGGGCACGATCACCGGGCACACCGTGGTGCAGGTGGCGCAGCCCACGCACTTGCTCATGTTCACGTAGCGGGGCTTGATGGTGACTTCCACCTCGAAGTTCCCGGCCTGCCCCGCAATGCGGCTGAGACTGGCATAGGACAGCATCTCGATGTTGGGGTGGGCGGCCACCTCCACCAGTTTTGGCCCCAGGATGCAGATGGAGCAGTCCAGGGTGGGGAAGGTCTTGTCCAACTGCGCCATGGTGCCGCCGATGGAAAGGGAGGATTCCGCCAGATAAACCTTGAAGCCGGCGTTGGCCAGGTCCAGGGCCGCCTGGCAACCACCCACGCCGCCGCCCACCACCAGCACCTCCCGGCAGACCGGGACTGGGGAGATTTCCGGCTGCTCCCGGGCCGAAAGGGCCAGGGTTGCGCCATTTGGCGGCCGCGGTGCGAAGGTTCTCCTCCGCCTGCTTCCGCTCGGTTATGTCCCGGCAGAGGGACACGATCTGGAAGGATTGCCCAGTCG
>JAGVPN010000357.1 GCA_020052215.1 Syntrophobacterales bacterium | reverse complement strand
GTTGCTGGTGGAATGGATTCAACAGCGAAACCACCTCGCCTATCTCTCGCATAAAGAGAGAAAAAAGCGAAAAAATAGCCAATTGACGTTGTAGGGTTACCTTGCCTTCCGAAACGCCCGTATTTCCCCCATAGGCAGCGCGTGTAGCCAAACTCACTTTTTGTCTCATTTGCGCACCTTGGCATACTGGTTGCAAAGCGGCGGGGTTGCATGAAAGCCATGTCGTTTAATGCTATCTTACGACCTCATATCAACTACGATTTTTTTTTGGCCTGGTGCGGATAGAGGGCAGCAATCTGTAATGCTTCGGTTGCAGCGATGGAGCGTAAGCGCCGTCCGCTGCAACCGGTTGTTAACTGGTCGTCCTGGTCACTTGACCTTCTCGATGTCGCCAGGCTTCCAGCTCTTGTCGAGGGCGGTTTCGGTCGGACCATAGAGCCTGAGGACGGCAAAATACCCCTTGCCGGGAACGGTGGCGAGCCAGTTGCCTTCTTTTCCCTTGGGCGCTTTCGGCCCGAGGTAGAGATCCGTGCTGCCGTCGGCATTCTGCATCGGCTGGTCACGCGAACCCAGCGACGGGAACGGCTGCCCATTGGCGAGACCGGAACCGTTCTTGGCCTCATAGAGCGTCACCGACCATAAGTTGGCGACGGGAATATTCGGTGGCAGGTTCAGGCGGTAGTTGCTGTCGCCGGACAAGGGCGTGCCCCGACTGTCGCTGAAGGCGATCATGTATTTGGCGCCCTTGCCAGGGATTTGGGAAATCATTCCGGGGCTGATTGAGTAGTAATTGGTAAAGAACCAGATGCGGGCATCGAGGTCCAGATACCCTCCTGGGATTCTCCTGCCGGAGAGGTCGAGCGCACCACTCGGGTTGTCGGGCGTTGTATCGGCCATGGGATTGATCCAGCGACGATCCGGATAAACCTTGAACGAGCGGCCACTGACGGTCTCTTGGAAGCCAATAACGCGGCTCATTTTGTAAGCGGTCTTGGCAGCGCGATCGAGGATGACGCGGGTGTGTGCATCCGGCTTGAACGGCTGGCCCTTGACGATGCCGATTGCCGCCAGCATGCCGAGCCAATCGGCATCGGCGAGGTTGGCGCCCTCACTGTCCACGAGCTGCTTGAGCTGGTTTAAAACGCTGCCGTCGCTGCAGGGCAGCATGTTGGCCGGAACGCCGGACGCATCGGGAAAAACCATTGGCTTGGCCGTGTCCTTGCCATGCAGCGGATAGATCTTCGACTGTTCCAGCAGCGCGACGGTGGGCGTCAGGTTTTTGGGGTCCTGATAGAATCCACGCAGGAAGATGAAGACGTTGTAGGTCCCTGACCGGTAAACGTAGTATCCTTCCGGCACTTCGCCCTTATAGTCCGGCGGGAGCAGCAGAAATTTGCCGCCTTTGCCGGCGTCGGGTCCGGCCAGACCTACGTCACCAGCGAACTTGCCGCCATCCACCGGGATGGGATGCTGCCAGAAATCAAGCAGGATGCCCTGCAGCTGCGGCGGGGCTTCGAATACCAACGGGCCGTCCTTGCCCAGGTCAACGTAGCTCATGGCGTAGATGACATCCGAGTTGGGGGTGGTCACCAAGGTCTTGGCGTCGATTCGCTTTTTCCAAATAGGGAGCACGTTGTAGCCGGCGCCGAAGACCTTTTCCGAGCCATTTTTCATGCCGAGCGTGTTGATTAACGGTAAGGCCCAGAGATAGGTTTGCGCCGCCCGCTGGAAAAGCAATTCGTCCCGGAGTATGTGCACGGTCTCCTTCGTAGGCCGGCCTTCGGTGAACGGCAGGTTGGCCAATCTATCAAAGCGGGTCTCCTGAGCGAGGGCCGGCTTTGTAAGTCCGCACATTGCCAGTGCGCCGGCGAGTGTTGCGCCGACGAGGGTGACCCAGCAGGCAGTGTTCATGGTTCGCCTCCTATGATGAATGTCTACTCCTTTCAGTGTCGGTCACTTCAACCTCTCGACGTTGGGCAGCGTCCAGGTGCCGTCAAGGATGGCTTTATCTGCCCAGTAGGCGCGGTGCCGGGTGCCGGGCCAGGGACCTGGCAGGCATTCTGGGGGATTGGGACCTGCTGGGAAAGGACCGACACCACGGCCAGCAACAAGATCAGGTAGGCCAGAAAACATCCAAAAATTGTCTTGGGTTGTCGCCGCATCTTTCCCTTCTTGGTAATTGTCTCTTACTCCCAAGCAAAGATTTTGTTCCAGTCGTTCTTCATGGAGATGATTACCCAGTTGCGCTTCTTGGCTTCGCCCAACAGCGCTTGAGAGAACGTCCCTACTTTGGTATCAGGCAGACCCTCGGCAGGGCCGTAGGCGTACTCGCGCTTCGGGTCATCGTGCAGCACCAGCATCATCAGCCGCGATCCGTCACCTGCCCCGGTGTATTCCAGCATCTGCCGGTCGCCGGTGGAATTGCCGAACGCCGCCAACGGTCGCTTGCCGATGAAGAGGTTGATGCCGATGGCCTTGCCGGCAAAGTTGTCGTTGAAAAACACCTTTGGGAGCCGCATGAGCACCGGCTTGCCATCCTGGTATGCGTACTTAGTGGAGATGCTTGAGCCCACCACCTGCTCCGGCGGCACGCCGTAGACCCGCTCACCGTAAACCCGGACAAACTCCTGGCCAAAGCCGGTGACGATGTAGGTCTTGAAGCCATTGTGCCTGAGATACTGCATGACTTCCAGCATGGGCAGATAGACGAGCTCGGTGTATAGCCGCTTAAAACGAGGGTGCTTGGCGTGGGCCAACCATTCCTGGGAGATCTTGAGAAAGGCCTCGTTGGTCATGCCGGCGAGGGTAACTCCCAGGATTTGGGCCCAGTCCCCCTCAGTAAACTTAGCCATGGCCGCCCGGTCATTCCCCAGAACCGCTTTGAATGGCTGCTTGGTCTTCCATTCAGGATGCCGGGGGGCGAGTTCATGTACCCGGTCCAGGGCAAACATGGACTGGGCGTAGATGGGATGTTCCACCCACAGGGTGCCGTCTTGATCGAAAGTGGCGATGCGGTCCTCTGGCGGCACATACGCCGGGTTAGATTTATCCGTAACCTTCTGGACAAAGCTCACGATGGCTTGCTTAGCCGGCCCGTCGTTCCAGGAGGGCAACGGGTCCTGGGCCTTTTCTTGTGCCAGGCCCGGGGCGGTTAGGACCAGGGCGGCGCCGGCCCAGATGAAGCCAAGCAAGGCAATCTTCCGAAGAACATTTGTCAGTCTCATGGGGACCTCATCCTTAATTCTTTCAGCCGAGCCGGCGTCCCGGGCGGAGCCCAGATCAGCTTACCCCGCCGGGACGCCGCGGTGTTTTCAGGTCCTACTGCTTGGGTGTCGCAGGCGCCAGGGTTTTCAACAAACGTTGCAAGCCCAGCGGATTGTTTACCTCACGTATTAATTGATAACCCGACCCGGCCGAGGGGATGGTGGGGCGATTGGGATACATTGCCAGCTCTCCAAAGAACTGGTTAATGTAGGGCTGGAATAGCGAAACCGCCCAACCGTGGTCCTCTCCCGAATAGCGGCCGGGGGAAGTCCTCAGGTCGCCCCGGGTGGGAGCCGCGCCTCTAAACATCACGTCATACTGCTCCCCGGGATCCCAATAGAGATTGTAAATCGCCGGGAAATCCAGGTTGAGCTCGGGCCCCAGCCAGGTATCCTTGGCGGTGAACAGAGACTTGAAGTTCGTGACCCGCAGACCGCCGAACGACAGGTCGTTGATATAAAAGAAGTGGTCCCGCTTTGACGGCCCCTGGCCCAAAAGGTAGTCGCTGTTCTCGATACCGTCAAAGACGATGGCTTTACCTTTGTTGTCCTTCCAGATATGGGTCGGCGGGGTGCCGCCGGCCAGCTTGACGAACGTGGGCCACCAGTCCAGGTGGGACATCATCTCGTTGGCCACGGTACCCGGCTTGATGTGGCCGGGCCACCAGGCGATGGCCGGAACCCGGAAGCCGCCTTCGAAGGCGGTCCCCTTCATACCGCGGAACGGCGTGTAGCCCGCGTCGGGCCAGGCGTCGATCCAGGCGCCGTTATCCGTGGTCCAGACCACCAGGGTATTCTCGGAGATGCCCGCCTCGCGGATCGCCTGTAGCACCTGCCCGGTATTGTCGTCCAGCTCCATCAGGGAATCGAGGTAACTGCCGGTGCCCGGGGACTTCCCTTTAAAACGCGGCGAGGGGTTGTTGGGGTTGTGCACCTTCATGAAGCAGAGGTACATGAAGAAGGGGTTTTCATCCTTGGCATGGGCCTTGATATACTGAATCGCATCTGCCCGCATGGTATCGTCAATGGTCGCCAGGTCGTCCCAACCGAATTTCTTCTTGGTCACCTCGGGAGCCTGCCCGGCCTTGCCGGACCATTCGCTGAGATTCATTTTTTCCCATAGCTCCATGAACTTTTTATTATGGAGGGGGAAATCTGGTTGTAAGGCCAGATGGTCGTAAGCGTAGACCCCGGCATAGTAAGGCAACATGTGATACATCTCGTCAAAGCCGTGGGCGGTGGGAAAGGTATCCGGCCGGTCGCCCAGGTGCCACTTGCCGTATTGCACCGTCCGATAGCCCAGTTTTTTCAGGGCCTCGGCTATGGTGGGGTCTTCCGCCCTGAGCCCGTTCAAGTCACCGGGGGCCAGCACTACGGACAAGCCCGTCCGCAGGGGGATGCGGCCGGTTATAAAAGACGCCCGCCCGGCAGTGCAGCTCGCCTGGCCGTAATAGTTGGAGAAACGCATGCCTTCCGCCGCCATGCGGTCCAGGTTGGGAGTCGGCGCCCCCCTGGTTTCCCCGCCGCCGTAGCATCCCAGGTCGCCCCAACCCACGTCATCGGTCATGATGACCACGATGTTGGGCTTCTTGGCCGCCTTCGGCGACTCCGCCGCCTGGCTCGGCCCCGGACCCGGAGCGGCGCACAGGATGGTGGCCGCGGCCAGTACGCTGCCCACTGCGGCCCACTTCATAGCCTTGCTGTGTACCCTTGGTTCCATGTGTTCTCCTTTCGGTTAGGCCAACTGGTCTTGCCGGTCTTTCAGCAAATATCCCAATATATTCTCGGCTAACAACATTAAACTCATTAAGACAATCGGGGCTGGCCCCCATTGAAGGACGCCCGCACGGTATTGAGGGAAGGTTATTGCCTGGCGGTCTCGTAAAGATTCCGAGCTTCCTCCACTGCTCTCATATCCTCGGAGCTGAGCTTTTCCTGACCGATGTCGATGACCACTTGCTTGAGGCTACCGGTGAACTTAAAGGGCATCTTCTCGGCGTAGTCCTCACAGACCGGGGTGCCGGTGTCCTCGCCGATGTCCAGCGTCTCATCGAGGGAGATGCGGAACGGCAGCGTCCGTTCGATGCGGCCGGCTGCGGCTTGCTGGCCGTCCACGGTCAGGGTGGCGAGGCCGCCTTTGCCGATGCCGCCACCGTCATACTTGAAGTGCAGCACGATGGTATGCTTGCCGGCTAGAAGCTTGTCACTGCCCGCGACCTGGTAACGGGCCACACCGGCGAGGTTATAGTGAAAGACGGGCCTGTCGTCCAGCAGGTAGAGGCCGTAGCCGCTAAAACGGCCGCCCTGGGTTACCAGCATTCCTTGAGCGCCGCCTTCAGGAATCTCCACCTCCGCGGTGAGGCGAAAAGACTTGTTTTTAATATCCGGCGCGGCTCCTTCCGGAATGCGCACCATTCCCGGAGAGTAGGTGAATTCGCTGCGCCCCCTGGTGAGGCTGGGCCGAATCGCCGTGTCAAAGCGCTCCAGCATCGAGGTCTGGATCGGGTAAACGTTGTACTTCCACGCTTCCCGGTCAAACAGCGCCTTCAGTTCCTTGAGTTTGGCCGGGTACCGGGCTGCCAGGTTGTCGGCCTGGCTGAAGTCCTTGGTCACGTGATAAAGCTCCCATTTAAAATCGTCGGGGTTAGGCTCCGGGCCCGGTACCCAGTTCAGAGCCAGGGGGGTGGTGCTGGCCATCCAGCCGTCATGATAAATGCCGCGGTTGCCGATGATCTCAAAATACTGCGTCCGGTGCCGGCTGGGGGCCCCCGAGTGGTCAAAAGTGTACATCATACTCACGCCCTCCAGGGGCTTCTGCTTCACGCCGTTCAGCCTCGTGGGAAACTTGAGGCCCGTGGCTTCCATGAGGGTGGGCACGATGTCGATGACGTGGTGGAACTGAGAACGAATGCCGCCCTTGTCCTTGATACGCTCCGGCCAGGAGATGACCATGCCGTTGCGGGTGCCGCCGAAATGGGAGGCGATTTGTTTGACCCACTGGAACGGCGTATCCAGGGCGTGGGCCCAGCCCACGGGGTAGTGATTGTAGGTCAGGGGCCCGCCGAGATCGTCCATGCGGCGAAGCACTTCATTGAAATCTTCCGGGATGCCGTTCCAGAACGTCATCTCATTCAGCAAACCCTGCAGGGTGCCTTCGGAACTGGCGCCGTTGTCGCCCTGGATGTAGATGATGATAGTGTTGTCCAATTCGCCCATCTGCTCGACGGCGTCAATGACCCGGCCGATCTGGTAATCGCAATGCGCCAGGGCCGCGGCATAGACTTCCATCATCCGGGCGTATAACCGCTTATGGTCGGCGTCCAGGGTGTCCCACGCCGGGATCGACTCTGGCCGCGGCGTTAGTTTGGTGTCGGTGGGGATGAGGCCCAACTTTTTTTGCCGCTCAATGGTTGCCTCGCGCAACTTATCCCACCCCTGGCCGAACTGGCCCTTGAATTTGGCGATCCATTCTTTCGGCGCATGAATTGGAGCATGGGTCGAACCGGGGACATAGTAGGCGAAGAAGGGCTTGTCCGGCGCCAGGGCGTGCTGCTCGCGCATCCAGGCGATGGCGCGGTCGGCCAGATCACGGTCGAGGATGTAAGTGTGATCTTTATAATACGGGGGAGACAGGACCGGCCGCGTGTTTTCGACGAGTGCCGGGTGCCACTGGTCGGTATCGCCGCCGATGAAGCCATAAAAGTATTCGAACCCAAGGCCGGCGGGCCAGAGATCGAAGGGCCCGGCCTGGCTGCCTTGCCAATCGGGCACGTTGTGGTTCTTGCCGAACCAGGAGGTGTTGTAGCCGTTCTGCCTCAGCACCTCGCCGAGGCTGCCGCAGCTCTTGGGCATCAGGGTGTTGTAGCCGGGATAGCCGGTACCCGTTTCCATGACCAATCCGGTGGCGCAGGTATGATGGTTCCGCCCGGTGAGCAGTGCCGCCCGGGTGGGCGAACAGAGGGCGCAGGTATTAAACTGGGTAAAGCGCAGGCCATGCGCAGCCAGCCGGTCCAAGGTCGGGGTGGGAATGGGCCCGCCGAAGGTGCTGGCAGCGCTGAAGCCCACGTCGTCCGTCATAATCAGCAGGATGTTGGGCGCCCCCTGGGAGGCTCGCACCTCCTTGGGAAAATCCGGTTTGGAGTCCTTGGTGGTACGGCCGATCTTGCCGCGGAACGGCGGCTCCGGCCGCGGCAAAACTTCCTGAGCAACCGCCACAGTTGTAATAACCGTCGCCGCAGCCAGGACGCTGCCCACTGCTGCCCATTTCATAGCCTTGCTGTGTGCCTTTTTTCCCAAGTGTTCTCCTCTCAGGCCGGGTCTTGCAGGCTTTCCAACAAATATTCAAGTACACTCTCGGCTAACAATAAGTCCTTGAGTCGCGCCCTGCCGCCATCTTTGTCCAAGTCGGCTCGCAGGGTATCGGTTCTGATGCCGAACTCCGCCGCCTTCTTCTCAATGCGGCGGTCAACCTCTGCTTCTTCCACCTCGATCCCCTCTTCCCGGGCGATCCGTTTCAGGATCAGCATGAGCTTGACCCGCTGGGCCGCAGCCTGCCAAGCCTCGCTACCTAATTCGCAGTCGGCTAGGCCCTCCAAAGCGAGTTCCGCTCGCACCAGATCATCTGGAACTGGGAAATCCACCAATTCCAGCAGTCGACGGGACATCTCGCCCTGAGGATCCTCAGCGTTCTCCGCCGCGCCTCTTAATGACTGGGAATCCGGAAGCTCGAATTTTGGCAAAGGGAAAAATCGCGCCTTAAACCGGAAGGGTTGGCTCTTTTCCCACTCGACCTCTGAAACCTCTAAGTGGCCTGCGGCCTCGGCCCCCGCCTGTTCCAACGTCAAGCGGCCAAGCCGCTGGGCGCAGCGGCGGGAAATCCGGTCCGAGATTTCGCGGCGGAAGCGCTGCTCTATGACTTGCAGAGGAGCTTTACCCGGCCGGAATCCGGGTATCCGCAAGCGCCTATAGTCCTTGAGGATATCGTCATAGTCCGGAGCGATTTCTTCCCAGGGGGCCTCAACGCGCACCTGCCGGTGGCCGTCTTCCTGGGTGAGCATCTCCCACTTCATGGCGACTTCTGCGGATGCCAGGACTCTGCCGGCGGGGTCATGGCTTCCTTCACCACCGGAGCACCCAAGCTGCGGACGATTCTTTGGATGTGGGGGTCGATATGGGAGAAGAAACGTTTCCAGCCGCGGCAGAGATAATTCAAGCCCGGCTCGCCGTCGGGAGTCTTGAGAAAGCGATTCTTGGGGCACTCGCCGAAGCAGGCGAATTCATACTCGCACCGGCGGCAGTACTGGGGAAGCGTCCCTTCCTTGTCTTTGCCGAACCGCTCCTGCCCTTCGGAATAGGCCATCTCCGCCAGGGGTTGGGTGAGGATATTCCCCAGACGGTAATCGGGAAAGACATAATGATCGCAGGCATAGACCGAGCCGTCATGCTCCAGGGCCAGCCCCTTGCCGCACATGGGCGCCTGGGTGCACAGCGGTGAGACGCGCCCCATCCAAGTCTCCACCGCGGCGTCGAAATAATGCACGTAGATGCGGCCCAGGTCCTTACGATACCATTCATCGAAGATCCGGCAGAGAAATTCGCCCCAGTCATCCGGGTCCACACACCAGTCCTCCACGACGGAATCAGGATGGTCCGGTCGTGCCTGGGGAGAACCGTCCACCGGCAGGAGTTGTTTCTTCCAGTATTGGGGGGGCGTATACCAAAAGCCCACGGGCTCTACGATGGGAATGAATTGCAGGCGCTTGGCTCCCACTTCATCTCGGAGAAACCGGTAGACCTGTAGCGGGTATTTTGCCGTCAAGAGGTTCACGCTGCTCAGGGTGGCGAAGTTGATCCGGTGTTTTCTAAGCAGCTGGGCCGCCCGGAAGACCCGGTCGAAGCTACCTTGCCCCGCTTTATCCTTGCGGTAATAGTCATGCAACTCTTTGGGGCCGTCGAGGCTCAAGCCCACCAGAAAACGGTGCTCTCCCAAAAACTCGCACCAGGCCTCATCCAGAAGCGTGCCGTTGGTCTGGAGGTCATTTTCACAGCGGACATGGGGGGGGCAGTAACGCTTTTGCAACTCCACGACTTTCCGGAAAAAGTCTACCCCCAGCAAAGTGGGCTCACCTCCCTGCCAGGAGAACACCACTTCTTTATAGTTTTGGCCCTGAAAATACTGCCGGATGAAGGCCTCCAGCACCTCGTCGGTCATGCGCCAATGATTCTCAGTGGTCAGGATGACCTGCTTGGCAAGGTAATAACAATAGGAACAGCCGAGGTTGCAGACCGGCCCCATCGGCTTCACCATCACGTGCATACGCCGCACCGTTTTGCCACGCCAAAGGTTCGGCTTCACGACTCGGCCCTCTCTTACCATATTGTTTTGCTTTCAAGGCGATGCTCGTTTCAATCTTACTCGTAATATTCCCTGACTGAAATTAAAAGTTTTCGCCGCGCACCCCCCTTGAGCAGATTTTCTGTGGCCACCAGAGGTTAAGTCAAAAATCCAAAAGAAAATGAATTTTGGGCAAAATCTGTGCTACAGTGCTCTCCACCACACGTGGTCTCGGGAATCCATTGCTTTATTGCCAGCCCCGGCTAAAGACCGATGCAAGGTGCATTCAAGACCGGGTGGCATTTTTGGCTAAACATCTCAAGAAGGGTTAGGCTTTTGCCAAAAACCGCCAAAATGACTCGGCGGGGCTATCGCTTGGTTGACCCTTCACCAACCAGACCAGATCCCTGAAATAATTGAGGCTGGGATATGAATCGAGAAACGCGGGCTATCTTGAGACTGGTGCAGATTGTTCTCACCTGCAGCATGGCACTCTTGCTCAGTACCGTGGTTTTCGCCGAGACGGCGGCAGATCCCGCCAAAGCCGCACCCGTATCCTCCGAGCAGGATAACCGCCTTCCCATTTACCGGGAGGGTTGGCAATTTTTTATTGCTCCGTATATTTGGGTGAGCGGGTCTAACCAGAATATCACCAAACAGGACTCCAATCTTGGCACGACCAAAATCAATATCCCCTGGTATGATCTGGTGCCCAAACTCTTCAGCACGGTCTTCGGAGTCATGGGCCGCGTTGAGGTCTGGAACGGCAAATGGGGGTTTTTTGCTGAAAATCTCTTTATGTATCTGGGAGAAACCGTCAGCGGCACCGGACATAAGCAAATAAATGCAACCCAGATCCCGGTGCCCTTGAATCTCACGCTTTCGGGTCGGGCCAAGGTCATTATCCGCCAGGGCGGTCTGGATGTGGGAGGACGGTATTTGCTGGCCAGCGTTCCCCTGGGACCCGCGAAGCAAACCCCCGTCCTCTCCTTCGAACTCCTGGGCGGCCTTCGCTATGCCTGGTATAACCAGTTCACCGGCCTCGGCTTCAACGCCACGCTGGCAGGCCCTGAAGGGCGAGCGCTCCTGACTCGGGCCGGCTCAGAAGGCAAATCTTTTAAGCTGTCGGTGGTAGGACCTTTTCTGGGTATCCGCACCGGCCTTTGGCTCACCGAGAAGTTCAACCTCTTGGCGAAGGCCGAAATTGGAGAATTTGGCATCGTCGGTAATGATTATCTTGATTGTATTCTGGAAGCTACGGCTGGCTATCAGGTGCAAAAACACACCCGGATCTATCTGGGTTATCGGGCTCTTTATTATACCTTTGACACCGGAAGTGTAAGGTCTCACGGTTGGTACAGCGGCCCGATTTTGGGAGCCGTTTTCAATTTCTAGATTTCCCGGTCCTGACCCGGCAGTCGCATCCAATTTGTGCACCCAGTTTTCGGCTCTCTCCCTCTATTGTCGAGTTCTTTCCTTTTGCCTTCTCTTCTAGGCCTATTCTTATTGCCGACTGAAAATAGTTGATTGCTTGCCACTAGCAAAGCCTATCGATTTTTCTTAAAAATTTCTGATATCTTCTGGATATTCTCGCCATCCCCCCGTTTAATTTCCGATTGCCCCCCACTCACTTCAACCCAAGATTTTTCTCCTGATACCCCGTTAAAAAAGCTTCATTGCACCAGGTGCAAGGTCTCTCAGGAAAACTGGGAGAGCTCTGCAAAATTTCCACCCTGCAGGCGCTGATCTACGAGGAGTTTGACTGTCTCGGGC
>JAGVPN010000132.1 GCA_020052215.1 Syntrophobacterales bacterium | reverse complement strand
GTCGTCCAGGCCCGGGACCTTGATCAGCTGCCGGGCGAACCCCCCGATGATGAGCAGGGGGTTTTTGATTTCATGGGCGATATGGGTCATGGTATTGCCCACCGCGGCCAGGCGTTCGGTATGGAGCACCCGGTCTTCCATTTCCTGATATTCGGTAATGTCGCGGATGATGGCGGTGAAATAGAGATTGCCCCGAATCTCGGCCACGGAAAAGGAGATGCTGATGGGGAAGGCGCGGCCGTCCCGGCGCTGGGCGCTGAGGCGGGCGTGCTTGCCGATCATCCGGGCCTCCCGGGTGGCCACATAGCGGCGCACATAAGACCGGTGTTCGGCCTTATAAGGCGGCGGAATGATGATGGACAAGTCCTGACCCAGGGCCTCGGCCCGGGTGTAGCCGAACATCTGCTCCGCGCCTCGGTTGTAACCGACAATCACGTGGTCATCGTTGATGGTGACAATGGCGTCGGTGGCGCGGTTGATGATGCGGGAGTTGATCTCCTGCTTCTGGCGCAACTCCTGGAGCTGGCATACCAGCCCGTTCAGGAAACGGGCGGCGGGACCGGTGATTAGGTTATCCAACTGCTCCGGGGAAAAATCGGGGAGCCCGGCGGTCACAAACTGGCCGTCCAGGATGAGGTCGAAGGCCCCGGGATCTAAATCGGGTAGGGGGTTAACCCGGCAGCCGGCCGCGACCTCGGGTTTGGCGCCGTACAAAACCAGGTCCACCGGCGGGTAGCCTTCCAGGGAAAAGGGCAGCGTCACCGCCTGGCAGATGAATTCCTGTCCGTTTAAGACGATGGCGATGCGGATGGGTTTGGGCGCGGTAGTCATTAGGAACCCTATCTGCGGTTTTCCTCCAAGGACGACGCCCCCGCAGCCGGGGAAGTCTCCTCTATGGGCAGTTGGATGGTGAAGGTGGCCCCCCGGCCCGGGGGACTGTCGGCAAAGAGGCAGCCGCCGTGCTCGGCGATGATATTTTGGCAGATGGCCAACCCCAGGCCGGTCCCCTTTTCCTTGGTGGTGAAATAGGGCTGAAAAATATTGTCCGCCACCTCTGGAACCAGCCCCGCGCCGGTGTCGCTGACGCTGATTTCGGCGTTGGCCCCCTTAACCCGGCTGGTGATGGTGATCTCCCCGCCTTGGGGCATGGCCTCCAGGGCATTCTTCAATAAATTGATCAGCACCTGGCGCACCTGCTTGGGGTCGAAAGCCACGGGCGGCAGCGGCGTCTCTTCCACCCGGCGCACCTGGATATGGTGCTCCCTAAAAGTATCCTGGAACAGTTCCAGGGCCTCTTCCACCACCGCCATGATTTGCCCCTGACGCTTCTGGGTCGGCGGAGGGCGGACAAAATCCCGCATTTCGGCCACCATCTCCTCCAGGTGGCTGACCTCTTCAGCTATGATGGACAATTTTCGGCGGGCCGGGTCGTCAAATCCCGGGGCCTTGATCAGCTGTTGGGCAAACCCCCCGATGATGAGGAGAGGATTTTTGATTTCGTGGGCGATATGGTCCACGGTATTGCCCACTGCGGCCAGGCGTTCGGATTGGAGCACCCGGTCCTCCATGGCTTTATATTCGGTAATGTCCCGCATGATGGCGGTGAAATAGAGGTTGCCCTGAATCTCGGCCACGGAAAAGGAGATGCTCAGGGGGAATTCCTGCCCGTCCCGGCGCCGGGCGGTGAGGCGCCGTTGCCGCCCGAGCACGTGGGGCTCCCGGGTGGCCAGATAGCGCTTCAGGTAGTCCCCGTGGACTGCTTTGACCGGCGGCGGCAGGATGAGTTTCAGGTCCTGGCCCAGGGCTTCGGTGCGGGTGTAGCCGAACATCTGCTCCGCCCCCTGGTTGTACCCGATGATGACGTGGCCGGAATTGATGGTGATGAGGGCATCCGCGGCGTTCATGATGATGCCGGAGTTAATCTCCTGCTTCTGGCGCAACTCCTGGAGCTGGCACACCAGGGTTTTCAGGCAGCGGGCGGCGGGGCCGGTCACGAGGTTATCCAGCCGGTCCGGGGAAAAGTCGGCCAGCCCGGCGGTCAAGAACTGGCCGTCCAGGATGAGGTCGAAGCCCTCCGGGGACAAATCCGGCAGGGGGTTTACCGTGAGGCCGGGGGCCGGGGCTTCGGGTTGGCGCCCGTACAAGACCAGGTCCACCGACGGGTAACCTTCCAGGGAAAAGGGCAGCATGACCGGCTGGCAGATAAATTCCTGCCCGTTCAAGACGATGGCGATGCGGATGGGTTTGGGTGGGATGGTCATGGTCAGCAGTTAGCGATCAGCTTTTAGCAGTCAGCCAGCAAAAAGTGGCTATCGGGTCATAAAAGGGCGCAATAAAATGCGCCCCACATTTTTTAATACAGGGGCAAGGCTTGTCGTGGCGTTATAATGGTCTCCCGCCTCTAAACGCTGCCTGCTAAAAGCTGATCGCTGCCTGCTATTTCTCACTCTTCATAGCGTTTGAACACCAGGGCTGCATTGGTGCCGCCGAATCCGAAGGAATTGGACAGGACATGGCGGATATCGGCGGACCGGGCCTGGCCCGTGACGATATCCAGCCCGGCACAGGCCGGGTCCAGGTTGTCCAGGTTGATGGTGGGCGGCACCTTCCCGTCCCGGATGGACAGGACGGAAAAAATGGCCTCCACCGCCCCGGCTGCGCCCAGCAGGTGGCCGGTCATGGACTTGGTGCCGCTCACCAGCAGCCGGGAGGCGTGATCGCCAAAAATTTCTTTCAAAGCCAGGGTTTCGTTGCGATCGCCCACCGGGGTGGCCGTGGCATGGGGGTTGACGTAATCAATGTCGGCGCAGGTGACGCCACCGTCTTTCATGGCCTGCTGAATGCAGCGTTTGGCGCCCTCCTTATCCGGATCGGTAATGTGGTGGGCGTCGCCGGTCATCCCGAAGCCGACGATTTCCGCATAGATGTTGGCGTTGCGAGCCAGGGCGTGGTCCAATTCCTCCAGGACCAGGATGCCTGCGCCTTCGGACATGACAAACCCGGAGCGCTTGATATCAAAGGGACGGCTGGCGCCCTCGGGATGGTCATTGTAACCCATGGCCAGGGCCCCCATGCGGTAAAAAGCCGTCATGGTCAGGATCGTCACCGCGGCCTCGGTGCCCCCCGCGGCCATGAGATCAGCTTCCCCCATTTGGATGGAACGGTAGGCCAAGCCGATGGCATGGGCCCCGGCGGCGCAGGCGGTGGATAGGGCAATATTGGGGCCCTTGGCTTTAAAGCGGATAGAGACGTTGCCCGCGGCCAGGTTGGGAATCATTTTGGGCACCAGGAAGGGGGAAACCCGGCGCACCCCTTCGGCCAAGAGTTTCTGGACCCCATCCTCCCAGGAGCTGACCCCGCCCATGCCACTGGCAATGATCACCCCGGCCCGCTCCGGGTCCTCCACCTCCAGGTTGAGAGCCGAGTCATGCACCGCCTCCACGCTGGCGGCCAGGGCAAACTGGGTAAAGCGATCGGTGTACTTGATTTGTTTCAAGTCTTCCTTGGTGACTTCTTTTTTCCGGGCCTGCAAAATTTCTTTCAGATCAAAATGCTCCATCGCCCCGCCGATGACGGGGAAATCCTCCGGAATGCGGTAGCGCTCCACAAGCTCGGCATTAAAACGGTTCAGGCGTCTTACCCCGGATTCACCGGCCAGTAGGCGATTCCACACGGTGGGCGCATCGAGCCCCATGGACGTCACCATCCCCACGCCGGTGATTACCACCCGCCGCATTCCCATGGTTTTTGTAACCGACATGTATAAAAACCTCTCCCCCGGCTAAATTTCGATATTCTCCGGGCGCCTCGCAATGGGCATTGATTGTTGGCCCCCTGAGGGGAGCCAAATACACAATTACGTTAATGATTCATTGCCATTGTAAATTACTCGTGTTACTATTGCAACGGGTTTCCGGCCTGTAACCGAGAGTCGGCGCCGGCCGGGATTTCAGGGGTAGGCGCCAGCCCGTTTTTCCTGAAAATCGCCTTAACCAGCCATTGACCGATGAATTGCCGGGTGGAGACATACTCCGGGTTTCGAGTCCATGAACGCCCCCGGCGTTTTACCTGGGAAGGGACCTGGATGGAAGTGCATCAGGTCATGGGCCGGTGGGTGGCTCCAGGTCATCTCTGCTTCAAGGTCAGGGTGGCGGATCGCGTCTATCTCTTGAAATACCATCAAGCTCAGGATATCTGGGAGGCGGAGTTGGTAAGGTCCGGAGCCACGCCGCCGGACGGCGGAGAAAATTAGAGATTTACTTTTTAACGGACTGTAGGGTAGAATTAGATATTTTTAGCCGATTCGCCCGAGATTTTTTTTAGCCCAGCTGCTCAGTCCATATCCTAAAAGAGGATTTCATATGAAATGCAAAGTAAATCCGCGTTATATGGAACAATTATATTCTTTTTATTCGCCGTTTTACGAATACGTTTTCGGCAAACTCCTGGGCCCCGGCCGCCGCAAGGCATTTAAATATGTGCCCCGGCAGCCTCACCAGCAGGTCCTGGAGATCGGCGTGGGCCCCGGCTCCACCCTGGATTTTTACCCCCCGAGGACCAGGCTGGTGGGAATCGACATTTCCCGGGCGATGATCGAACGGGCCCGGGAAAAAGCCACCAATATCAACAGCGGCTGCCGCTTCGACTTTCACGTCATGGACGCCTCCCGCCTGAACTTTCCCGACAACCATTTCGACCTCGTCATGGCGGCGTACGTGATTACCACGGTCCAGGATCCCCATAAGGTGTGCCAGGAGATCCACCGGGTAGTCAAGCCCGGCGGCCAGATCATTGTGGTTAATCACACCCGCTCTCAGAACGGCAGCCTCTGGGGTCGCGTCGAGGACATGATGGCCCCGGTTTTTGTCCGCATCGGCTTCACCACCGATCTGGACGTCATCCGGGTCATGAAAGACGTGGGTATTGCCGTGCACCAGACGGTGCCGTGCAATCTGCTCAATACCGGCCGGATCATCATGGGCACCAAACCCTAAGGGAGAGCCGGCCCCTGCCGCAGGTATCTTTCAATCCGGCGGCCCGCCTCTGGTTAGGTAGCCGAGGTTCTGCAAATAAGGCATGTTACTCCCAACTGAAGGGGTTAAGTGCCGCTTTTCTCAGGAGAACACCATGAACATCGATAAAACTTCTTTTGTTACTATTGATTATCTCATCAACCTGGGTGAGGCGGAGACCTATCCCCCCGATGGGAAGCCGGAGGAGATTTCTTTCTGCATGGGCGGGGGGGCGATGCCTCCGGGTCTGGAAGAAGCCCTGATGGGCATGAAAATAAATGACGCTAAAGTAATCAACCTCTCGGCCGAACAGGCCTACGGCGAATTAGACGAAGAACTGCTCATGGAAGTCCCCCGCTCCGACTTTGGACCGGAGGTGGAGTTGCGCCCGGGCCTGGTATTTGAGACCGAAAACGAAGACGGTCAGGTGGTGTATTTCATCGTGGCAGAGGTGCGGCCCGAATCAGTGCTCATCGACTTTAACCATCCCCTGGCGGGCAAAGACCTGGAAGTTTCCTTTACCATCCGCCAGGTGCGGGAGGCCACCCCTGAGGATCTCAAAGAACAAGAGTTGTGTACCTGCTCTGAATGCCAGGAAGTAGGCTCCCACCAGCATTAAAGGAGGGCCATGATGACCTTTCCCTGGGCGCCGCATTATGACCCGGGAGTGCCTCTCACGGTGGGGCCGGTCACCACCTCCTTGCCCCGGCTGTTGCTGCAAGCGGCGGAACAATCTCCCCAGGCCCCGGCCTTGGTGTTTTTCGGCCGGACCACCACCTATGGCGAACTCAACGCCCAAACCGCCAGCCTGGCCAGCGCCCTCGCCAACCTGGGGCTGGCCCCTGGGGAACGTCTGGGCATTTTCCTCCCCAATTGCCCCCAACTGGTGATGGCTTACAACGCCGCCCTGCGTCTGGGCGCCGTGGCGGTGATGCTTAATCCCCTCCTGAGCCCCAAAGAACTGGCCCATCAACTGGCCGACTCCGGCGCCCAGCGGCTGGTGCTCCTGGACCATTTCCTGCCCCGGCTTGCCGAAATTCACCCTCAGGTTGATCTGACCCAGATCATCATCACCAGTCTGGCGGAGGCTCTCCCCTGGCCCCTTTCTTGGCTCTATCCCTTCAAAGCCCGACGGGATGGCCTGGCCACGGGTTTCGAGCCGGGGCCGAACCGGCGCTCCTTCCGGGAGTTATTGAAACATGCCATTGGCCCCACCCCGCCTCTGCCGGAACCCGGGGACCTGGCGGTGCTGCAATATACCGGCGGCACCACCGGCGCCCCCAAGGCGGCCAGGTTGACCCACGGCAACCTCATGGCCAACGTGGCCCAGATCAGCGCCTGGCTGCCCCAGGTGCGGTACGGCGCTGAACGCCTCATGGGCCTGCTCCCCTTTTCGCACTCCTTCGGGCTCACGGCCTGCCTCAACTGGCCCATGTCCCAGGGGGCCACGATCATTGTGCTGCCCCGCTTCGAGATCAACAGCTTTATCAAGGCCATGCAGAAATACCGGCCCACCATGCTGCCCGGGGTCCCCACCCTCTTTGTGGCCCTGATCAACGACCCCCGCCTGCCCAAACTCGACCTGTCCTCCCTCTGGGCCTGCATCAGCGGGTCGGCGCCTTTGCCCCTGGAGGTCCGCAACCGCTTCGAGGCATTGAGCGGCTGCGCCATGATGGAGGGCTACGGCCTGACCGAAGCCGCGCCGATTACCCATCTCAATCCCGTCCGGGGGAAGCGGCCGGCAGGCAGCATGGGCATTCCCCTGCCCAGCACCCAGGCCAAGGTGGTGGACCAGGAAACCGGCGCCCGGGAACTTCCGGCAGGCGAAGTGGGAGAACTGGTCATCCAGGGCCCCCAGGTCATGGAGGGATACTGGCAGAACCCTGAAGAGACCGCCCTGGTCCTGAGGGACGGCTGGCTCCATACGGGGGATTTTGCCCGGATGGATGAGGACGGTTATTTTTATATCGTGGAGCGCAAGAAGGACCTGATCATCGCCGGGGGCTACAAAATCTATCCCCGGGAGGTGGAAGAGGTGCTCTATCAGCACCCTGGCGTCAAAGAGGCCGCAGCCCTGGGAGTGCCCGATGCTTACCGGGGGGAAACGGTGAAAGTGGTGATCGTGCCCCAGGATGGGGCGACGCTCACCGCAGCCGACATCGAGGTCCACTGCCGCGGCTTGCTGGCGGTCTATAAAGTCCCCAAGATCATCGAGTTCCGGTCCGAATTGCCCAAAAGCGCGGTGGGCAAGGTGCTGCGCCGGGAGCTCAAGGAGGCCGGGACCGGCGCCAGCCAGGCCTTGTCCTCTTAATCTTTTCCTATGGCCCTGCGACGCCTTCTCCGCTACCACTGGCTGAAATTCCTCCGTCTCCAGGAGGACCCCCGCAAACTTGCCTGGGGAATGGCCTTGGGGGTGTTCATCGGCATCACCCCCACCATCCCCTTCCATACGGTGGTCACCCTGTCCCTGGCAGCCCTGTTGCGAGTTTCGCCGGTTACCGCCTTTTTGGGTATTCAGATTGGCAACCCGTTAACCGCTCCAGCCCTTTATCTGGCCGCCTATAAGGTGGGGCAATTCCTGTTATATCGCGGCCAGCCCCTGGTCTTTCCGGAATCCAACAGCTTTAAAGCATGGATCCAGGTGCTCTGGCAGGGGGGGGTGGCCTTGCAGGTGGGGGGCGTCATCATCGCCATCCCTCCGGCCATCGTTGCCTATTTCTTGACCATGTGGATCGTCCAGCGCTATCGCCGGCGCAAAGCGGCAAAGGCTCTCAGTGTCCTCGCTCTCTCCCAAAACCCTCCTGCTGCGTCTGGGCCTGAGGCCTAAGAAGGCCCTGGGGCAGCATTTCCTG
>JAGVPN010000231.1 GCA_020052215.1 Syntrophobacterales bacterium | reverse complement strand
GTCGGCGTAAGTGCTGGCCCCGGCGCTGAGTGTCAGGATGCCCTGACCAATCTTATTAAGCTTGATGCCCGAGTAATAGTTGTTCAGGGTGGCGGGGTCGATGGTCTGGTGGGCGTCGTTGGCCCCAAAATTCCGCGAGGTGAGGATGTAGACGTACGTATCGAAAATGGACCAGGTATTGGCCGTCTGATCATAGGTATAATAAACCGCGGTGATTTTATTGCCGTCCACCGTCACCAGGGTGTAACCGTAAGAGCTTTCTTGATTACTTTCGCCGATGACCCGGTGATCGGGATATTTTCCGTCCCAGGGGACCAATGGGGCTCCTCCGGTCCCCACTATTATCTGTTGAATCTCTGGCCCGCCGTCAATGGAGACTCTGGCCCGGTTGTAAAGGTGGGTGTGTCCGCCGAAATAGATATTGATGCTGGAGTCGCCGAGGCTTCGCCAAAAAATGTCCCGCTGGGCCGGATAGTCAGCCAGGCAACTCGTAGCTGAAATGACGCCAAAGGCCGGATAATGACCGTAAACAAAGGTGAAGGGGAGGGTGTTGGCCTGCAACTGCTCATTGAGCCAGGTCTGGTTAACCCGGTACCAATTGGTGGCGTAGGACTGTTCGAGTCCGACGATGAAGACATTCTTATTGGAAAAGCTATAGTTCATGCCCACTTCGTTGGGAGGGCCGTTTCTAGGAATTTGGGGCAGGACGTTGGCGATGTTATCCATCCAGTGTTTGGCGTAATTGGGGCCGGGGGTGTTGTTGTCGCCATAGGTCTCATGGTTGCCCCGGACCGGGTAGGAGATATTCAGGATGGGGGCCATGGCGTCCTTCCAGTGGGTATATTGATCCGCCAAAGGGATCCCGCCCTGACTGTTGACTCCATGAATCTGATCGCCGGCGCAGAGGACGAAGGCCGGGTTTTTATTTTTGAGATCGGCGGCCATCTTATCCACAATAACCTGGTTAATGCCGTAGGAGCCGAGGTCGCGTTGATCGCCCAGAACCGCAAAGGACCAGGGCGCGGCTTCGCCTAATTCGGCAGTAAGGCCGAGGGCGAGTAGGGCCATCATTAGTCTGGCAGTTAATAGCCGGAGGGGATGAGGCTTCACCAATTAATCCTTTGACTTCGATTATTTTACAGGCAATTTTTTATGAAATAGATATATGGCATAAAGATGGCGAGAACTCAAGACGCTTAGCCAAGATTATGCGGCAGACTCGGCAGCCGCGGTCAAAAAAGGTTTCGGAAACTTCTTTGCCCGGAGAAAATCCCCAAAAGTTTCTTTTCTTGAAGCAGAATCTTCTCGTTGAAGCCATGATAGCACAAGCTTTCATGTCACCTTCGAGTGTGAAAATGAGCCAAATGTGAAAAAATGGGGTGTAAAGAAAACTGGATACGTAGCAGCTCACTTGCCACTAGAAGAACTTCTTAATAAATTCAATTGGTTGTGGATATGATCTGAATAGCGAAATTGACTTTTTGTGGGGGAATTTCCAGAATTATTTTTTATCCGATGATAGTATACGTTGATGGAGGGGATGCCTGGTCAAGTCTTGACCATTACACATTAATATTCTTGCCTTAAAACCGCGGCAGCATAATTCAATCACTTTGCGAAGCATGACTCAGTGCCGGTGAATGGCCCCCAGCCGCTTTCCGGAGCCACCCCGCCCCACCTGACCTTCCCCGGCTCCCTCCCCAAAAAAAAATCACCCCGCCGCGCCGGGTTTGAGACGTTGGCGGGTTTTACTTACTAAAGGCCGGATTCCCGGACTAAAAAATCGACCCCGAATTTAAGGAGTAACAACCACATGAAAACCAATAAGATGTCTCTGGTGGCGGTACTGACATTGGCGTTGTGCCTGGGTTTGGCCGCGTCCTCCTGGGCCCGTCCCGGCGGCGGCATGGGAGGCGGCATGGGCTGCGGCATGATGGGAGCTATGAACCTCACCCCCGATCAGGCCGGCCAGCTTTTTGATCTCAAGGAGAAGTTCAAGACTGACACCGCCGCGGCGCGCAAACAGATGATGATCAAGCAGGCGGAACTGGCGGCCCTCTGGAAGGCCGAGAAACCCGATCAGGCGGCCATTACTGCCAAGCAGAAAGAAATCAACGCCCTCCGGGACCAGGTGCAGGAGAAAAGAACGGCTTTACAACTGGAAGCCCGTAAGATCTCCCCGGAACTGGCCAAAGGTTTCGGCCACGGCATGGGCCGCGGCATGGGCGGTATGGGTCATGGCGGCTGTCCCATGGTTGGCCCCGGTGGCTCCCCGGCCCCCGCTGCCCCGGCCAAGTAAAAAATCTCCCTTCTCAACCAACCCACCTCCTGATGGTGAGGGGTGCTGCAACCGGCCCCTCACCTTTTTTTATCCCCCCCGGCGGGCCGCCGCCTAAATTACCCCCTTCACCGTTGCTCCGCTCCACAAATTTGACCTCCGGGACGGTGAGTTCTTGAAATTTTTCCAGTTATGCCTTAAACTTAAAGAAAACACCCTGGTTTAAGGCAAACAATTTCACGCCTATGGCAGTATTACCGATAGTTAAATTGCCCGATCCGGTGCTGCGCCAAGAGGCCCGGAAGATCGCCGAGATCAACGGGAAGTTGCAGCGTCTCATCGACGATATGGGCGAAACCATGTACGCTGCGCCGGGGCTGGGGTTGGCGGCCAACCAGGTGGGTGAACTCCGGCGTCTCATCGTGTTCGACGTCTCCCACAAGGAGGGCGGGCCCCGGAAACTCCAGGTGGTGCTCAATCCCTGTATCGTCGCCGGGGAAGGGGAGATCATCCACGAGGAAGGCTGTCTGTCGGTGGCCGACTTTGCCGGCGAGGTGCGGCGTCATGCCAAGGTGCTGGTCAAAGGCCTGGACCGGGAAGGGAAACCCGTGGAAATCACCGGCGAGGGGTTGCTGGCCGTGGTGCTCCAGCATGAGATCGATCATCTGAACGGTATTTTGTTCATCGATCATCTCAGCCGCCTCAAGCGGGGACTGTACTTAAGACGTCTGAAGAAGCAGTCGGCGGCCAGGTGAAATCAGGACCCTGGCGCCTGATCTTCATGGGCACTCCCCAGTTCGCCCTGCCGTCTCTGGAAGCCATCCTGGCCGCCGGGGAAGAGGTGGCGGCCGTGGTGACCCAGCCGGACCGGCCCCGGGGCCGGGGACAGATCGTCACTGCCTCGCCGGTGAAGGAACTGGCCCTGGCCTGGAACCTGCCGGTGCTGCAACCGCCGCGTCTCCAAGACCCGGAGTTTATCCGGCGTCTTCAGGCGCTGGCCCCGGAGATTATGATTGTGGTGGCCTACGGCCGGATTCTCCCCCACGAGATTCTGGCCTTGCCGTCAGTGGGCGTCCTCAATGTTCATGCATCGCTGCTGCCCCGCTACCGGGGGGCGGCCCCCATCAATTGGGCCCTGATCCGGGGGGAAAAGGAGACCGGGGTAACCATCCAGTGGCTCCGGTACGAAGTGGACTCGGGACCGATTTTCCTCCAGGAGCGGGCGCCCATCGCTGAGGCAGACAATTTTGGCACCCTGTACGACCGGCTGTCGGAGCGGGGCGCGGCCCTGCTGGTCCAATCCCTGGAAATGCTGCGGCGGGGAGAAGCCGTCAATCTGCCGCAAAACGCCGCGGCGGTGACCCTGGCCCCGCCCATTTCCCAGGAGATGCGCCGTCTCCATTGGGAACTTTCGGCGCCGGAAGCGGCCGGCTGGATCCGGGGCCTGGACCCCAGGCCGGGAGCCTACACGCGGTGGAAGGGTAGGGGGCTCAGGTTATTCGGAGCCCGGGTCAAAAAAAGTGAGGGGAGCCTGGGTGACCCGGGCACGGTGCTCCGTCTGACTCCTCAAGGGCTGGAAATCGCCTGCGGTCGGGGAAGCGTCGCGGTTGAGTCCTTGCAACTGGCCGGGCGCAAACGCCTTTTGGCTGCCGAATTTCTGCGGGGCCAACCCCTGATCGGGCAAATACTGGAGTAGCTCTACTCATGGATGAGCCGGTCACCATCTTGAACGGCGGCAACTCCCTGCGCCCCCAGAAGCGCATCTTCCTGGGTTTG
>JAGVPN010000083.1 GCA_020052215.1 Syntrophobacterales bacterium | reverse complement strand
GCCCAGTTTTACAAGTTCAAGCACCCGCGGCGTTTGATGACTTCCGGGGGACTGGGGGTCATGGGCTATGGGTTTCCCGCGGCCATGGGGGTGCAGCTGGCCAAACCGGACGCCTGCGTCATCGATATCGCCGGAGACGGCAGCATCCAGATGAACATCCAGGAGCTGATCACGGTGGTGGACAACAAGTTGCCGGTGAAGGTCGCCATTCTGAACAACTCCTTCCTGGGCATGGTGCGCCAGTGGCAGCAGTTGTTTTACGGACGGCGCTATAGCGCCACGCCCATGACGGCCCCCGATTTTGTCAAGCTGGCCGAAGCCTACGGCGCGGTGGGGCTCCGGGCCACCAAGCCCGAGGAAGTGGAACCGGTGATCCGAGAGGCCCTCAACACCTCCCGGCCGGTGATCATGGACTTCAAAGTGGAACCGGAGGAGTGCGTCATGCCCATGGTGCCCGCCGGCAAGGCCATGCACGAAATGTTACTGGCTTGAGGAGGGGGAAGATGGATCCGAAGATGGAGCCGCGACATACCATAGCAATTTGGGTGGATAATACTCCCGGGGTGCTTTCCCGGGTTACCGGCCTGTTTTCCGGCCGGGGCTTCAATATCGAAAGTCTGTGCGTGGCCGAAACCATGGACCCGGAAGTCTCCCGGATCACCATTGTGTCCACCGGGGATGAGCAGATCACCGAGCAGATCATCAAGCAGCTCCACAAGCTCATCAACATCATCAAGGTGGTGGACTTGAGCGAATTGGAGCACGTGGAACGGGAGATGGTCCTGGTGAGGGTGAAGGCCGAAGACAAGTCCCGGGCCGAGGTCCTGCGCATTGCCGATATTTTCCGTTGCCGGGTGGTGGACGTCAGCGCCAGCACCTATACCCTGGAGATCACCGGCAACCACGAAAAAATCCGGGCGGTACTGGATCTGTTGAAAAATCACGGCATCCAGGAAGTTGCCCGGACTGGCACCCTGGCTATCCAGCGGAGCAAGAAGGATTAAAAGAAGCGGTCAGCCGTCAGCCCAAAACGGTTGCATCCAGGTTGTCATTCTGAACGGAGCGCAGCGGAGTGAAGAATCTCTGTGCCTTAAAATGAGAGATTCTTCGCGGCGCTCAGAATGACAAATAATAGTCTTTGATTGCTCTTCGGTGTTAAAGATAATCCTGGCGGGTCGTGCCCGTCCGACATAAGGGGAAAAATTATACCATGAAAATGTACTACGATGCGGATGCGGATTTGGGGCTGCTCAAGGGCAAGAAGGTGGCCATCATCGGGTTCGGCTCCCAGGGGCACGCCCAGGCCCTCAATCTGAGGGATTCCGGCCTGGACGTGCTGGTGTCCGAAGTGCCGGGAACCCCGAACTACGACCTGGCGGTGAAGTACGGCTTCAAGCCGGTGTCCGCCGCGGAGGCGGCGGCCGCCGCCCAGGTGGTCCAGATCCTGACCCAGGACCATGTCCAGGCCAGCCTCTACGAAAATGACCTGCGGCCCCACATGGGCCCGGGCAAGACCCTGCTCTTCTCACACGGCTTCAACATTCATTACGGCCAGATTATGCCGGACCCCAAGGTGGACGTGATCATGGTGGCCCCCAAGGGCCCCGGCCACCTGGTGAGGAGCGAATACGAGAAAGGCGCCGGCGTTCCCTGCCTGGTGGCGGTGGAGCAGGACGCCTCGGGGAAAGCCCTGGCCACCGCCCTGGCTTATGCCAAGGGCATCGGCGCCACCCGGGCCGGGGTGCTGGAGACCACCTTTAGGGAAGAGACCGAAACCGACCTCTTCGGCGAGCAGGCCGTGCTCTGCGGCGGGGTCTCCGAGCTGGTCAAGGCCGGGTTCGACACCTTGGTGGAGGCGGGTTACGCCCCGGAAATCGCCTATTTCGAATGCTTCCATGAATTGAAGCTGATCGTGGACCTGTTCTATCAGGGCGGCCTGGAATACATGCGCTATTCGGTGTCCGACACCGCGGAGTACGGCGACTACACCCGGGGGCCGCGCATCATCACCGAGGAGACCCGGGAGGAGATGCGCCAGATCCTCTATGAGGTGCAGACCGGCGAGTTCGCCAAGGAGTGGATCCTGGAAAACCAGGCCCGGCGCCCGGTGTTCAACGCCTTGCGGCGCCAGGAGGCGGAGCATCCCATCGAGGAGGTGGGCAAAAAGCTCCGGGCCATGATGGGGTGGTTGAAAAAATAACCAGCTGGGCGAAAAGGGAAAAAGGGGAAGAGGGGAAAAGGGAATAAACCATGAGAGAGTTTGATTTCTTTAACCTTTTCGCCTTTTCCCCTTTTCGCCTTTTTCCCCATCTGGCAGGCTGTTAATTATGTCTGCGTTTTCCCCAACCAGACGAGGATTAATCGCGGCTCAGGGCTATCCCTTGATTTTGGCCGGGGTGGTCCTGATCATCCTGGGGGTGATGGGCGGCTGGCACTGGATCACCGGCTTGGGGGTGGTGTCCGGCGGGTTTTTCGCCTATTTTTTCCGGGACCCGGAAAGGGCTATCCCCACGGAGCCGGGGGTAATCGTCTCCCCGGCGGACGGCCTGGTGATCCGGGTGGACGAGGTGGCCGAAAACGAGTTCCTCCAAACCTCGGCCCGGTACGTAGCCATCTTCATGAACGTCTTTGACGTGCACGTCAACCGGTCCCCGGTGGCGGGCACCGTGATGGAAATGCGCCACCGGCCCGGGGAGTACAAGGCGGCGTCCCGGGAGGACGCGGCCAGCCGCAACGAACAGCAGGCCCTGGTGCTGGAAAGTTCTAAAGGGCGGCGGGTTCTGGTGGTGCAGATCGCCGGGCTGTTGGCCCGGCGCATCATCCCGTGGGTCAAACCCGGCCAGCCTCTGGCCCGGGGGGAGCGGCTGGGACTGATTTGTTTCGGCTCCCGGGTGGATCTCTACCTGCCGGGGGACAGTCAGATTGAGGTTAAGACCGGTGATCGGGTCAAAGCCGGGAGCAGCATCATCGGGAGGTGGCATGAGTTTCCGCCGCAAACGTAAGAAGAAGGACCGGCGCCGCTTTCGGGGCGTTTACCTGCTGCCCAACCTGATCACCACCGGGAGCCTGTTCGCCGGGTTCTACGCCATTGTGGCCTCTATGGACGGTCGGTTCTACGCCGCGGCCTGGGCCATTCTGATTGCGATGATCCTGGATGGGTTGGATGGGCGCGTCGCCCGGATGACCAAGACCACCTCCGGCTTCGGGGTGCAGTACGATTCCCTGGCCGATCTGGTGGCCTTTGGGGTGGCCCCGGGGATTATGACCTACCTCTGGGCCTTAAAGGATTTTAAGCAGTTCGGCTGGGCCGCGGCCTTTCTCTTCGTGGTCTGCGGGGCCCTGAGGCTGGCCCGCTTCAACGTCCAGCAGGGTTCTTTCGACCCCCGTTATTTCAACGGCCTGCCCATCCCGGCCGCGGCCGTGATGGTGGCCGCGTCGGTGGCGTTTTACCATGAACTGGGCGAAATGGCTCCCCAGGGCTCCAGGTTTATCCTGGGGATGATGTACGTCCTGTCCTTCCTCATGGTGAGCAATATCAAGTACATCAGCTTCAAAAAAGTGGAACTTTTCCGGCGTCACCCTTTCCATACCCTGGTAGGCCTGGTCCTGATCTTTGTGGCGGTGGCCGCGGTACCCAATATCCTGGGGTTTGTGCTCATGGCGGCTTATGTGGCCTCAGGGCCCATCAGCACCTTTATGTATCATCGCCGGGAGGCGTTGACGCCTAAAGGCGAAGGAGAGACCCCGCCCCCGAAGCTTACCGAGGGTTTAGACCTGGGAGGCGGGGGAGAGGCCTGAAAGCCGGCCTGATTGACCGCACCGCCTTTACCTGTCCCAGAACGGTTTTTCCAGGTTGCTTGCAAATGGCCATTTTCCATCAACTGTCCTGAAAAGTTTTTGGTGGCACCGGCATCTTGCCGGTGCGGTGGCACAGGCTGGAAGCCTGTGCCACCAAAGGCGCGGACACTCCGGTCCGCCCCTACAACGCATCTCTTTGATAGCAGCAAAGCATGAGGTCACTTTGTTTTAGAATTATCGGCGTGCTCCTGAGTTTTCTGGTGGCCTTGGCCGTGGCCGAAGTGGCCGTGAGGCACTTCAGCCCCCAGGAGGTGGGGCCGGTGCGGTTCGCCTGCCTCCCGGAACTGGGCGATATTCCCGTGCCCGGTCAGCAGGGAGAGCGAAGGTTCCCCGGGGTTTTTACCTTCCGGTACAGCAACAATTCTCTCGGGTGGCGCGGCCGCCGGGAATACCGGGAGAAGAAGCCGACCGATTACCGGGTGCTCTTTCTGGGCGATTCTTTTACCTACGGGCTCGGCGTCGATGACGACCAGACTTTTGCCGCTCAGGTAGAGAAAGACTTGCGCGCCGACCGCCTATCCGTGGAAGTGATGAACGCCGGTTGTCCCGGCAAAGGCACCGATTATGAATTGAAAAGTTTCCAAACGGTGGGGCGTAAATTTCATCCCGACCTCACCGCCCTGGGATTTTTTGGCAACGATTTTGAGGACAACGCCCGGGGGGAATATTATAATATCGGCACCAGAGGGGAACTCCAGGTTAAACCCCTGAACTGCAACCGGAGCGCCGTAAAAACCGCGCTTAACCGTCTGCCCGGTTACAACTGGCTGATTTCCTGGTCCCAGGCGGCCAATTTAGTGAAGCAGGCGGGAGTCCAGGGGCTGATTAAACGGGTTCGCCAGACCGGCCCTGACGCCGCCAAAGGTTTGGTGGTATCATATAGCGGGAGCGCCGGGGGCTATGCCACCCCGGCCAATAAACCCTTAACCCGGATCTATATCCAGCAACTGAACGCCGCAGTGAAACAGGCCGGCGGTGAGCTGATGATGTTTTATATTCCCGTCTCCCAGGAAGTACTGGCGTATCGCCAGACCCGGGTAATCTCCCCGGATGAGCGGGCGATTCAACATATCGCCGCGGAAAACGGCATGATGCTGTGGTCCTTGACCCCCTTGTTGGCCCACTCGGGCCAACCTATCGAGCGCTTATACTATCAAGAAGGTCATTGGACCGCCGCGGCCCATGAAATCGCGGCCCGCTACCTGAGCCGGCTTATCCAGAGCAGACTGGTGCGGCGCCGCCAGCTTATTAATAACTAGAATAAATTGCCTAACCGTAGGGGCGTGCGCTCTCCGCCCCTGCCAAAAATAAAAAGGTTTCGATATGGCACACAAAATCTTTATCTTCGATACGACCCTGAGGGACGGGGAACAGACCCCCGGCGCCAATCTCAACGTGGACGAAAAACTGCAGATCGCCCGGCACCT
>JAGVPN010000391.1 GCA_020052215.1 Syntrophobacterales bacterium | reverse complement strand
TAAAGGTAATTCTGGCTTTATGGTCGCAACCCCCGTAGGGGCGGTTCGCGAACCGCCCCTACAATTCGGATGATTACTTGTTTGACGGCAACTTGGTATTACGGGCCGTTGTCGGTTAGAGCCGTTTCTGCTATCAAGGCAGCCTGAACAGCGTCTTCGACCTCATCCGGAAGCTCCGGATCGCCCTGGGATGCATTGGCGAGCTGCTTGGTTACCTGCTGCGTTTCGTCAGCGTCTTCCTCCGGAGTCGGACCTCGCTGGCCGCCCGGCTGTCAGCTGGGCATGTGCAAGCGGAGGATCGATCAGAAGCAGCATCACAAACCGCAGGCTTTCGACTCCGGGGGGACGCGATGTGCCGCCCAGTCGACTGCGTTCATGAGGTGGGAGTTTGCTGATATCTGCCCTCTATATGCACCTTAAAGAATAAAAATTAGGTAGTTGAGATGGTTATAATATCTGTATCTCACGCCCAACCGGCAGGTTAAATTTCAGCCCTCAAGGCCGGATTTCATCTGGGCTTGATTTGCCGGTGGCCAACTCAAGTCTGGCGTATGATAGATAAATGCCTCATGCCGGCAGGGTCAAGGCAAATCGGGCCCGCCGCCATGGCTGCCGCCAAAGTGGGGAGGCGTCCCCGGACCGACTCACTTCATCTCAAAGATAAAGGCATCGGCCACTTCCGATCCCCGCCCCACTTCGGCCAACTTCCGGGCGCAATCACTGCACAGGTACCGGTTGGGGAAGTTGTGCCATTTGACCACCGGCAAAGTTTTATAGCCATCTACTCTTTTGGTGGGAATCCCTTTGCCGGTCAGCTCCGTTTCCACCTCAGCCACTCTCCAGCCGACGATTTCCCGGTGCGCGGGGACGGCCGACGCCACCGTCAGACGCTCCACCTGGGTGACCTTCAAGGGCACTACCCGCTTGGCCTGACAGATGGTGCACTCATAAGTGAACCGGTCGCCCCACCAGATGGTGTTGTATCCGTCTTTGGGGTATTTCCGGCCGTTGAACCAATCCAGCGCGTCCGGTAAAGAGGGGGCGAAGTGCGGTAAGACCGGTTTCTCCTCCAGCACAAAGAAGCGGCTAAACTTCAGGTCCTCGGGGTTCTGAGATCCCTGAAAGAGTTCCTCGGCGTAGAATTCCCGCCCCCCCTTTTTAACCCGCACCTTGTACCGGAGAGAATCGATGGACAGGTGTCTCTCGACAATTTCGTAGGTCGCCTCTTCGGGGGGTGGTTTTGGCTTAAAGATAAAATCCAAAATTCCCATGAGCTTACCTCTCTGACGGAGTTGAGGGGAGGCAACCGGCGCGCCGCAGCCTCCCTCTCGCCCCAACTGCGAGGCCGGGAGCAGAATAGGGGCGACCCGCTGGTCCGCCCCTAACCTTCCCTGGCCAGATTCAGCGCGCCGCCCCCCGCGAGGAGGCGTCGCTGCCGCGCCGACAGGTCCACTCGGACCCAGATTTCCTGACCTCCCATCTTCAGGGGCAGGCGTTCCGCCCCGTCCAGCAGCCGCTGCCGCACCCCGGGCAATTCCAGGGTTTGGCCCTGAGCCATGACGTCGTAATCCCCGGGATTCTCAAAGGTCAGGGGCAGGATGCCAAAATTGATCAGATTGGCCAGGTGAATCCGGGCAAAGCTTTTCACCAGTTTAACCCTCACCCCCAGATACCGGGGCGCCAGGGCGGCGTGCTCCCGGGACGACCCCTGGCCGTAGTTCTCCCCGCCCACCACCGCGCCTTCTCCCCGGCCCTTGACCCGTTGGGGAAATTCCGGGTCCAGGCGGGTAAAGGCATACTGGCTGATGGCCGGGAGGTTGCTCCGCAGCGGCAGGATCTGGCTGCCCGCCGGCAGGATGTCGTCGGTGGTGACATTATCCCCCACTTTGAGCCACACTTCTCCACGCCAGGTCTCGGGAAGGGGCGTCAGTTGGGGGAAGGGCACGATGTTGGGGCCCCGGACCACTTCCCCGGCCTCCCCCGGCGGCGGCGGGGGGATGACCGTCGCCCCGCTCATCACCAGGCGCCGGGGCCCACTCACCCTGGGGTAATCCCCCAGGTCCCGGGGGTCCCGCAGTTCCCCGAAGATGGCCGCGGCCACTGCGGTTTCGGGGCTGGCTAGATAAACCCGATCGTCCTTGGTGCCGCTGCGTCCCGGAAAGTTCCGGGGAAAGGTGCGCACCGACGCGGCATTGGTGGGCGGGGCCTGGCCCATGCCGATGCACCCCCAGCAGCCCGGCGGCATCACCCGGGCCCCAGCCGCCAACAGCGGCAGCAGGCCCCCGGCCCGGATGAGGTTTTCCAACACCTGCCGGGAACCGGGATTGATCTCCAGGCTCACCCGGGGGTGCACCCGCCGCCCCCGCAAGGCCTGGGCGGCGATCATCAAATCCCGAAACGAGGAATTGGCGCAGGAGCCGATGAGCACCTGCTCCACCGGCGTCCCCTCCAGGTCTTTCACCCGCGCCACCCGGTCCGGGGAACTGGGCTGGGCGACGAGGGGTACCAACTGATCCAGGTCCACCTCCTCCACCGCGGCGTAGCGCGGGCGACCCTGGACCTTGAGGGGCCGGAAATCCTGCGCCCGACCCTGCAACTTCAAAAACCGGTGCGTCTGGGCATCCGCCGGGAAGATGGAGGTGGTGGCCCCCAGCTCGGCCCCCATATTGGTGATGGCGGCGCGTTCGGGCACACTGAGATAGCGCAAGGCCGGTCCGAAGAATTCCAGAATCTTGCCCCGGCCACCCTTGACCGTCAGGCGGCGCAGCAACTCCAGGATGACGTCCTTGGCCGACACCCAGGGCCGAAATCGCCCCGTCAGCCGCACTCCCAGAATCTCGGGCATGACCAGGTAAAAAGGTTGCCCGGCCAACGCCAGGGCCACGTCCAGCCCCCCGGCCCCAAAAGCCAGCATCCCGGCGCCCCCGGCCGTGGGCGTGTGGCTGTCGGACCCCAGCAAAGTCTTGCCCGGGGCGCTGAACCGCTCCAGGTGCACCTGGTGGCTGATGCCGTTGCCCGGCGGCGAAAAGTAGAGGCCGTAGCGGGCCGCCACCGTCCGCAAAAACCGGTGGTCGTCGGCGTTGCGAAAATCCGTCTGGGGCAGATTGTGGTCCACATAACTCACCGCCACCTCGGGCCGGGCCCGCTCCACCCCCATGGCCTCGAACTCCAGATAGGCCAGCGTGCCGGTGGCATCCTGGGTCAAGGTATGATCAATTTTGAGCGCCACCTCAGCCCCGGGGGCCAACTCCCCGGACACCAGATGCGCCGCCATCACCTGTTCGACTATCGTTTTTGCCATATAAATCCCTTCGGAAAATGCTGTTGCGGAGAGGATGAGCCGTGAGCGGTGAGCAGCAAAATCGAAAACTGCTCACTGCTCACTGCTCACTTCCGCTTCAACTTTCTTAAGATATTCTATCAAAATATTCGGCCGATTGCTGCCGATGCCGTCCAGGTTCATGGTCAGGTAAGGTTTCAGGGTGGTGATGTCGTCGATGTTCCAGACGTAGACCAAAAGGCCGTGGTTATGGGCGGCATCCACCAACTCCGGGGTCACGTAGGCGTACTGGAGGATCAGGGCGTCGGAGTTGGCGGCCCGGGCCAGGCCTACGGGGTCCACCGGGCATCCCACCAGGAGGACGCCGGTGTTAAAGCGCGGCTCGGCCTGTTTGAGGGCTTTGACGGCCGGGTGCCAGAAGGAGATGACGGTGGCGGATTCAAAGGCCCGGCGTTCCTGGAAAAAATCCAGCAACGCCCCGGCGGCCTCCGGTTGTTTCAGTTCCACCACCAGGTGGGCCTTCCCCCGCACCAGGTCAAAAACTGCCTCCAGGGAAGGCACGGGCTCCCCCCGGCCGGCATCAAGCCGGTGCAGTTCCGCCAGGGTGAAGTCTTTCACCCTGCCTGTGCCGTTGGTGGTCCGGTCCAGGGTTTCGTCGTGGATCACCGCCAGGCGGCCGTCTTTGGTCAACTGGACGTCCAGCTCCACTGCGGCCACTCCCACCGCCAAGGCCCGTCTGAACGAGCGCAAGGTGTTTTCCGGTTCATCGGCCGGGGCCCCCCGGTGTCCCATAATCTTTGCCACAGTAACCCTTTCTTCAGGCGATCGGTCGGTTTCTGGCAGATTTTACCAGGAGTTTGCGGAATAAGATATCCGGGCGGAAGCGTTTTTTTATCTCTTCAAATGACCGGTCGCCCCGCATGACCCGGCAAAATACCTCCCAGGGATAGTCATAGCGCTCCAAGCATCTGAAGGCCAGCGAGCCGATACCAGCGAATAATCGGGAAAACTGATATGAGGCCTTCAGCTCCGGGGCGATCTCCCGATCCACCCGGGCCTGGTAGTCGGTGAGCGCCCCGGCCTCCCCCCGGAAGAACCTGAGGATCTGCCGGGCCGCCAGGCGAGCGCTGTGCAAGGCGGAGAAAATTCCTTCCCCGGTCCAGAAATCCGCCAGGCCGGCGGCGTCCCCCACCAGGAGGACCCCGCCCCTCATGATGGGCCTGGGGGTTACCCGGTGGGGAATGAGGTGCGCCGCCAGAGGGAAAGACTGCTCCCCCAGGCCCAGGTGAGACAGCAGGCGGGCATGATACCGCTTGAGCTGCGGCCCCTGGTGCACCGGGCCCCCCACCCCGATGAGCAGGACTTCGCCCCGGGGAAAGACCCAGGCATAGCCGTGGGCCATGGTCCCCATGTCCAAATAGATCGTGCGGGTGAACTCCGAGGCGCTCTTTCCCATCAGGTTCCGGGGGACTTCCATCTGGAGCCCCAGATGCCAGAAATCCACCGGCTGCAAGCCGGCGCTTCGAGCCACCCTGCTCCGGGCGCCGTCGGCGCCCACAATAACCCGGACCGTAATCAGCCGCCTGGAGGTGGCCAGGGTGGATAAGTCCCCCGGACCCGGGGTTATCGCCTCCAGCCGCTCCCCCTCCCCGAACTCCCCTCCGGCTTGCCTCACCCGGTCCATGAGGATGGCGTCGAACCGTTGCCGCTCCACCGTGTAGAGCAACGGCTGATGCGAGGTTTTGGTGAAGGTGCGGCCCAGGTTAAAGCTCAACTGCACCCGGTTAATCTCATTTTCCAGGACCGGGCCCAGGTCCGGGGGCAGGAATTTGAGGGCCTTGATGGTCAGACCGCCGGCACAGACTTTGATCCGGGGAAAAACGGCCTTATCCAGGATGAGGGGTTTCAGCCCCCCCTGAAGCAGCTCGTAAGCCAGGGTGGCTCCGGCGGGACCGGCGCCGATGATGGCGACTTCGCGACTGGCCGAAACTAAGGTCATGGTCCACCAGGTCCGGGGGCGACTCTCCTTGGGCGGCGGAAACGGGACAAAAAGCAGTTGATCCTTGTGCCGTGGCGTACTGTCGTATATTAGACCAAAGGTGGGGAACTGGCAAGACCGGGATTGTCAATGGTCAATAGCACATACAGATGTCCGGTTGAGTTTTTCTGATGCTTTCCCTTATCCTGGGGAGGTCTCGCCGGAGGATAGGGCCACGCGGGGGAGCGACCCGAGCGCCGACGGAACGTCCGGGGAAGAGGGAGAGGCCGGCCTCTTCCTGCAAGCAGCCTATTTCTGATATGATGGTTACATCGGTCACCATCCCTGATGGGCAAACTTCTGGAAAGCCGATACCAATCACCGCAGCCACAAATCATCCAAGGAGACCCGGAAATGGCGAAAGAAGCAGCCGTAGACGCCATGGTGGAACTGGATCAGCCGGAATCGGGGGAGAAGGAACACCGCCGGGAACTGCACCTGTTTAATCAAATCGCCACCATTACCGCGCACACCCTGGACCTCCAGGAGATCATCAACGAGGTCCTGGAAACCGTCCTCGAGTTTTTCCGGATTGACGCCGGCTTCTTGCTGTTGTGGGACCCGGTTCGCCAACGCCTGACCTACGCCGCCTCCCGGGGCTTTCCCCAGGAGTACCTGGACCAACTCTCCGGTGGGGCGCTGGAAGGCCTTATGGAGCCCAACCAGTCCCAAGCCGTCGAACCCTTGATCATTAAGGATATCCGCAATGATCCGCGCCTGTTCTCTTCCACCTTTACCGATTCTATCCGGCAAGACCCCACGTTCCGGGCGGTGGCCAGCATTCCCTTGAAATATCGGGACGATATTATCGGGTTCCTTAATCTGGCGGCGAAAAATGCCCGCCCCTTCCGGTCTTCCCGGCGACAGAAGTATTTCCTGGGCATCCTGGGGAACCAGATCGGCCTGGCCATTGAAAACGCCCGCCTCTATCACCAGCTGCGGCGCTCGGAACGGCGCTACCGCCGCATCTTTGAAGGTTCCAAGGACATGATTTTCGTCACCGATCTGGAGGGCCGCCTCCTGGACCTCAACCCGGCGGGCGTGGAACTCTTGAAGTTTTCTTCCAAGGCCGAGGCCCTCAGCCTGCCCCATCTCAGGGAAATCTTTCAAGAGCCGCGGGACTGGGAGCGGTTTCAGCTCAAGGTGGAAGTGGAGGACTATATCCGGGACCTGGAATTGACCCTGAAACCTCAGACCGGCGGCCAGGTCCATGCCCTGCTCACCGGCATCGTGCGCCGGAATAAGGAGGGCCGCATCACCGGTTACGAAGGCATCTTGAAGAATATTAACGAACGCAAGCTCAAGGAATGGGAACTCCTGCGGGAGAAGAAAACCACCGAAGGCATTCTGGAAGGCCTGCCGGTGCCCACCTTCGTCATTGACCGCACCCACCGCATCATCTACTGGAACCGTGCCTGCGAGGAACTGACCGGGTTTTCCCGGCATGAAATGGTGGGGACCTACCGTTACTGGCTGCCTTTCTATACCCATGAGCGGCCGTCCATGGCCTCCCTGGTGGTGGAGCAAAACATCAAGGCCCTGGAAAAGTTTTTCGGGGACAAGAGTCTCAAACCCTCCCCCAACCTGCCGGGGGCCTATGAGGCCTACGAGTATTTCCCTAACTTCCGGGGCCGGGAGCGCTATCTCTATCATACCGCCTCCCCCATCTATGATGATGAGGGCCGCATCCAGGGGGCGGTGCAGGTTATCCTGGACATGACCAAGCGGGAACAGCTGGGCCGGGAACTGACGGATTCCGAAGATAAGTTCCGCCGCCTGGTGGAAACCTCCCTGGATGGCATCGTCCTGCACAGCAACCTGAAGCTCTTATACGTGAACCGGGCCTGCCTGGAGATGTTCCATTACCAGGAACCCGCCCAGATGCTGAACCGATCGCTGCTCAAGTTTGTGGACCCCCAGTACCGCCCGGTGGTGGAGCGGTGGCAGACGCAATTGCAGCGCGGCGCTTCCACCCCCCGGATCTTTGAAATGAAAGGGGTCAAAAAGGACGGCAGCAAATTCGACCTGGAGGGCGTCTCGTTCCCCACCACCTACGAAGGCCGGCCCGCCATCCAGACCCATATCCGGGACATCACCCACAAAAAGCACCTGGAGGAGCATCTGATCCGCACGGAAAAGCTGGCGGCCCTGGGACAACTGGCCGCAGGGGTTGCCCATGAAATCAACAATCCCCTGGGTGGCATTCTGGTTTACAGCTACCTGCTCCTGGAGGACCTGGAGGCAAGAGCGCCGGAGCGGACCCAGGTGGAGAAGATTATCAGGGAGGCTACCCGCTGCAAGGAGATCGTCCAGGGACTGCTGGAGTTCTCCCGGCACATGCCCTCCAAGATGGTGCCCCTGAATATCAACGCCGTCCTGGAAGAAGTGATCTCTCTGGTGGAGGATCATCTCATGTTCCAGAGCATTCAGCTGGTTCAGGAAATCGATCCGCACCTGCCCCCGGTCCTGGGCGACAAGAACAAACTGGAGCAGGTGTTCATCAATCTGTTGATGAACAGCGGGGAGTCCATACAGGGCGAGGGCCGGCTTTCCGTCAGTACCGAAGTGG